>NZ_JAMYRK010000028.1:0-71919 GCF_040321335.1 Mesorhizobium sp. M0437 | reverse complement strand
ATGGCTACAAGGGCTCGCTATGGCTGCTGCCGGATCGCGGCTACAATGTCGTCGGCACCACCGATTACCGTCCGCGCCTCAACACGATCGCCATCGAGTTCGCCCCGATCGCGCCGGGTGCGGCACCGGCCACCGGCCAGGAACAATCGGGCCTCAAGGCGACGCTTGCAGACACCATCCTTTTGACCGACGACAAGGGTACCGACGCAACCGGCCTCGATCCGCTCAACGGCGTGCGTGCCGCGACCGACGACATGCCGATCCTGCCCGAAGCCAACGGCAAGCTCGCGCTCGATAACGAAGCGATCGCGCGGCTGCCCGACGGCACGCTGTTCATCTCGGACGAATACGGTCCGAACATCTACCGCTTCTCCGCCGATGGGCGTCTGATGTCGGCAACGCAGCCGCCGGCGGCGCTTGTCCCGATGCGTCACGGGACGCCAAACTTTGCTTCCAACAATCCGGGACTTGGCGCGGCAGACCCAGATCCGAAGGATCCCGAAACCGGCCGTCAGAACAACCAGGGCCTCGAAGGCATGGCGCTGACGCCGGACGGGAAGTTCCTGATTGCCGTGCTGCAGTCGGCCCCAAGGCAGGATGGCGGCGATTCCGCCTCGACGCGTCAGAACACGCGCGCGCTGGTCTACGATGCCTCGGATCCCGGCCAGCTCAAGCTCGCGCATGAATATGTCGTGCCGCTGCCGATGTTCACCGATGCCAAGGGCAAAACCAAGATCGCCGCGCAGAGCGAAATCGTGGCGCTGTCGGACAAGACCTTCCTGATGCTGGCGCGCGACAGCGGCAATGGCCAGGGGCTGAAGGGCGACACCTCGCTCCACCGCGAGATCAGCGTCGTCGATCTGTCTGCGGCAACCGATGTCGCCGGCACAGAATTCGACAAGGACAAGCCGCTGGCGCCCAAGGGTGAGCTCGATCCATCGGTGACGCCGGCCAAGCTGACGCCGCTCATTGACATCAACGACAAGACCGAGCTCGGCCGCTTCGGGCTGCACAATGGCGCGCCCAACGACCGCAACAACCTTTCGGAGAAGTGGGAGGCGATGTCGGTGGTGAGCGTCCTCGATCCGACACTGCCCGACGACTATTTCCTGTTCGTCGCCAATGACAATGACTTCCTCACGCAGGACGGCTTCCAGGTAGGCGCGGCCTACAAGGCCGAGGATGGCGCCGATGTCGACACCATGTTCCTGGTCTATCAGGTCACGCTCCCAGGCCTCGCCAAGAAGTAGCGGCACCCATACAGGCGGACGCGCGGAACGCGTCCGCCTGAGCTGGCGCGATTGAGCGGTCGTGCCCTTCAGTTGCGGCTCGCCCGCGCAAGGACGGTGTCCCAGTGCGTTGCAAAACCTGCGACTGACGATCCAGTCGAAGGCACTTACCTCAACATCTCCGCGTCCTTTGGCACGCCGGCATCGATCGGCTCGGCCGTCCTGTTCGACACGGCGGCGATCTTCCCGGCGGCCGACAGGTTCGGGCGCACGAAGACCGGCGCGACGCCGTCGACGCGGCTGTAGAGGTCGATAATGTCCTGATTCATGAAGCGCACACAGCCGGAGGAAGCGTTCTTCCCAATGGAATCCCACTCCGGCGTGCCGTGCAGCCTATACATCGTGTCCTTGCCGTCACGGAAGAGATACAGCGCGCGGGCACCAAGCGGGCTCTGCGGGCCGGGCGGCATGCCGTCCTTGTATTTCGCCAGTTCCGGCCGGCGTTGGATCATTTCCGGCGGCGGCGTCCAGACCGGCCACTTCTTCCTCGCCTGTACCACGGCGCTGCCGGTCCATCCGAAACCGGCCTTGCCGAGGCTGACGCCATAGCGAATTGCCTTGCCGCCGTCGCGCACCAGATAGAGGAAGTGCTCGGAAGTATCGACGACGATCGTGCCGGGTTTTTCTCCAGTCGGGTCGGCCACGATTTGACGCACGAATTTCGGATCGACCTTGGCTACCGGGATTGCCGGCAGTTGATAGCCCTCGTCCATGCGCGCGGCATACATGCTTGCGGCATCGCCGAAAGCCGGATCGCTTGGTGCCGCGGGCACCGGCGCCGCCACGTCCGTCGTAGTGCACGACGAAAGAGCCACGGAGGCCGCGCCCAGAGCGGATGCACCAAGAAAGGCGCGCCGGTTCAGGCGCTCAAAAAACAACGGAATATCGGACATGAGCCCCCCGGCCTACCCATGAGATCCAGGAAAATGCGGCCCCACGCGTGCGGGATCAATATACGATTCCGGAAGGTTGAGAAATGCTTAGATCAAGGCACGCCAGGCGGAATTTACAGCGCCGCATCGACCTCTCCCGTTAAATCGGCAATCATTGCGGACTCAGACAAGCCTTCGCCGAGTTGCCTGCCATGGACGACAACATGCCCCCGCGCCGGCAGACCGGCGACCTCACCAGTGGGCCTATCCCGCGCACCCTGTTGCTGTTTGCCCTGCCGGTGCTCGGCTCCAATGTGCTGCAGTCGCTCAACGGCTCGATAAATGCCGTGTGGGTCGGCCGTTTCCTCGGTGAAGCGGCGCTGACCGCCACGTCCAATGCCAACCTCGTGCTGTTTCTCATCCTCGGCACCGTCTTCGGCATCGGCATGGCGGCGACCATCCTGGTCGCACAATCCGTCGGCGCTCGTGACCTGCCCGAAGCCCGGCGCATCGTCGGAACCAGCGCCACCTTCTTCTTCCTCGTCTCGGTGGTGTTCGCGGTCTGCGGCTGGATCTGGGTCGATGCGATCCTCGATGCGCTCGGCACGCCGGCCGACGCGTTGCCGCTGGCGCGCTCCTATCTGCGCATCATCTTCCTCGCCGTGCCGATGATGAACCTGCTGTCCTTCGTCATGACGGTGCTGCGCGGCGCCGGCGATTCGCGCACGCCTTTCCTTTTTATGGCGCTGGCAGTCATGCTCGACGTCGTTTTGAACCCGTTGCTCATCCTCGGCATCGGCCCGTTCCCCGAACTCGGCATCGCCGGCTCGGCCACCTCGACGCTGATCGGCCAGACGGTAAGCGTGGTTGCCATCCTGATCGTGCTTTATGCGCGCAAGCACCCGCTGCGGCTGGCCGGCGCTAATCTCGCTCTGCTGCGGCCGGACCCGGCGCTGCTGCGCATCGTCGTCTTCAAGGGCGTGCCGATGGGCCTGCAGATGATCGTCGTTTCGGCCGCGGCGCTGACGGTGATGGGCATGGTCAACTCGTACGGCTCGCAGGTCGCGGCTGCCTACGGCATAGCCGCACAGCTCTGGACCTATATCCAGATGCCGGCGCTCGCCATCGGCGCCGCGGTGTCGTCCATGGCGGCGCAAAATGTCGGCGCCAGGCGCTGGGACCGGATTGGACGCATCGCCACCTCCGGCGTCGGCTTCAACCTTGTGCTCACCGGGATGCTCGTCGCGCTGCTGTTCGTATTCGATCGCGCGGTGCTCAGCCTCTTCCTTGGCAGCGACAGTGCAGCAATCGACATCGCCACTCACATTAACAAGATCGCGTCGTGGTCCTTCATCCTGTTCGGCATCACCATCGTGCTCTTCGCCACCGTGCGTGCCACCGGCGCGGTGATGCCGCCGCTGATCATCCTGGTGATCTCGGTGCTGCTGGTGCGCACCAGCTTCGCCTATTTCTTCCGAAGCGTGATCGGCGAGGAAGCTCTGTGGTGGAGCTTTCCGGCTGGCTCTGTAACCTCGCTCGTGCTGGCCGCGGCCTATTATCGCTTCGGCCGCTGGCGCAGCCTGCACATGATCGAGAGCCGGCCGGCTGCCGGCGAACCGCCGGATACCGGCCTCGGCGTACCGCGCCAGCGCGCGCACCTTTCGCCCGAGACACCGAACGGCTGAAAGGTCGGCTCAGCGCGCGTATTTCGCGCCAAACCCGAGAGCGACCAGGGAAAAGACGACAATCATGCCGGCAAAGGCCAGGCTTGCCGCGGTCGCACCTGCCACCGTCGACAGAACGCCGATGCCGATGACCGGCAGCGCGTTGCCGCAAAAACAGCAGATGAAGAAGGCCGAGACGACTTCGGCGCGCCGGTCCGCCGGCGCGATCTCGTTCACCACTTGCAAGCCGCCGCGATAGCCGAGCGCTGCCGCCACGCCGCACAAGGCGGTGCCGGCAATCATTATGGTCATCGAGGCGAAGACCTGCGCCGCAACAATCAGCGCGACGGTTGGGATCATCAGCGCAAGCGCCGCGAACATCGCGGCTCGGCTCGAAAGACGTGCCGTCGCTACAATGGTGGCGGCCGTCACGATCGCCAATTCAAAGAACAGAGCGCCGGCTTCGGCATGGTTGGTTACCTGCAGTTGCTGCGCCAAAATGCTCGGTGTGAGTGCTGCATAAAAGCCGACCAGCGCCATTGCGCCAAAGCCGGTCACCGCCGGCGCAACGAAATTTGCGCGGATGGCATCGGGCACGGAAAGGCGCGGCCGCATCGAAACGTCAGCCAGTTTCCCCGGCCGCGAAACGGTTTCCCGCGTGCGCCAGACCAGCAGGGTTACAGTCGCGAGCATCGCCAGGTAGACGACGAATGTCAGCCTGAGCGGCCAAGGCGCGTATTCGGCGAGCAACCCGGCTCCCAGCGCACCGAGGCCGAGGCCGAGAAAATTGGTGCTGGTGGCAATCGTCGCCGCCTGTGACTTGTCGTCGGTCGGGAGCAATTCGGCGAGCCAGGCGGTGCCGGTGCCCGCGCCGACGCCGATTCCCAGTCCGCTCAGAATTCGGGCGATGTCGAGCCATGCGACATTTTCGGCGAACAGGAAAACCACCGCGCTGACCACGGCCACCGCCATCCCGGCCAATGCCATTGGACGGCGCCCGATGACATCGGACACACGCCCCAACATCAGCAGCGCCGCCAGATTGCCGATGACATAGACGGCGTAGACCAGCGTCAAAGTGATCTGTGAGAAGCCGAAGACCTGCTTGTAGATGATGTAAAGCGGCGTCAGCGCCGTGCTGCCGGCGAAAAGAGCCGCGATCATAGCGGCCACGGTGGCCGCTGCAGCGCGGCCGCCGAGTTCGTAATCGCGCGTCATGACTTGAGCGTGAGCGGTCATTTTTTCGACCTTTTGCTGTTCGGGATCTGACATCCTAACGCCTTTTTCGCGTCAGCCGTTCCCCCTCCCCGGCTTGCTCCTGACAAGTTTGGCAGCTTTGCCGATGGCGCTGAGCGAGATCCTCTTTTAACTTCAGCGGATTGTCAGGGGAGATTCATGGGCAAGGGACGAGTCGAGGCATTCACCGATGGCGTGGTCGCCATCATCATCACCATCATGGTGCTGGAATTGAAGGTGCCGCATGGCGAGGATTTTTCCGCGCTGGCACCACTCTGGCCGATCTTCCTCAGCTATGTGCTGTCCTTCATCAATGTCGGCATCTACTGGAACAATTTGCACAACATGTTCCATACCGTGCAGCGGGTCGACGGCCGCGTGCTGTGGGCGAACCTCAACCTGCTGTTCTGGCTATCGCTGATGCCGGCGACGACAGCCTTCATGGGTGAGAACCATTTCGCGCCGGTGCCGGTTGCTGTCTATGGCGTCGACCTGGCGCTCTGCGCCATCGGCTTCAACATCCTCACCATGGCCCTGCATCGACTGCACGGCAACGAGACTCTCTTCGCCAGGGCGTTGGGCAATGACCTCAAGGGAAAGATCTCGCTGGTCCTCTATCTTTCCGCCATCGCGCTGACCTTCGTCAATCACTGGATCGGTGTCTCGATCTATGTCCTGGTGGCGATGATCTGGTTCGTGCCGGACAGACGCTTCGAGCGGCTGATCGAGAAATAGGCCCCGTCTAGCCTCGCATTGCTTTCAGCTTTTCCGCTACCGAAGCGGCAAGGTCGGCGTAGCGCTCCTCCAGCCGCTCGGCCGCCTTGATCACTGAAAAATCATGGCCGAATTTTTCCAGCGCCATACGCAGCTTTTCGACGAATTCGGCCTGTTTTTCGAGCGCCGAAAACAGCGTCATAACTTGCGCTTCGCTGATGTCGGGATTGGCGAGCATCTGCGGTACTTCGCGGCTCATCTGGTCGCCGGTGGCGGTCTGTTCTTTCAGGATCTCGATCCAGTCGGTCAATCGTCAGGTCTCCTTTTTCGATATCAGCATGCGCAGCGCCCGCCGATGCGGTCAACCCGAAGATGCCGGGACCGGCTTGCGCGAGCCTTTTTCCGCGCTAAGTTCGCCGCGGCCAGAACAGGAGAAAATCATGACCACCGACGCCGAGATCCAGACCGCCCTGCCCGCACTTGCCTCCGGCAATGTCGCCGTCATCACCGGCGCGGCCAGCGGCATCGGCCTTGCCGCTGCCAAACGGCTGGCGGCGATGGGCATGAAGATCGTGCTGGCCGATATCGGCGGCGAACGCGTTGATGAGGCTGCCCGCGCCGTCGCTGCTATCGGCGGGCAGAGCGGCGTGCTTGCCGTCGCCACCGATGTCTCGAAGGCCCAAGACCTCGACCGGCTGGCCGAACGGACATCCGGCACTTTCGGCGACGTCTCGCTGCTGATGAACAATGCCGGCGTCGGCAACAACCCCGGCAAGCCCTGGGAGAACCGTGACGCCTGGAAGCGACTGCTGGACATCAATTTCTGGGGTGTCGTCCATGGCGTCGAGGCCTTCGCGCCGCGCATGCTGGCGGCGGGAAAGCCCGGCCTGATCGTCAACACCGGCTCCAAGCAAGGCATCACCACGCCGCCCGGAAACCTTGCCTACAACGTCTCCAAGGCCGGCGTGAAAACCTATACCGAGGGCCTTGCACACGCGCTGCGCAATGAGCCCGGCGCCAATGTCGCGGCGCATCTGCTCATTCCGGGGTTCACTTTTACCGGCCTGACCGAAGGCGCCACCGAAAAGCCGGCCGGAGCCTGGACCGGCGAGCAGGTCATCGACTTCATGCTGGCCTCGCTGCTGCGTGGCGATTTCTACATCCTGTGTCCCGATAACGAGGCGACCCGGCCCATGGACGAAAAGCGCATGGCCTGGGCAATCGGCGATATCATTGAGAACCGTCCTGCTCTGTCGCGCTGGCATCCGGACTACAAGGATGCTTTCGCGGCATTCATGACACGCAGCGCATGATCCCGAACCGAAGATCACCGTAGCAAAGAATCGGATCCGATCTTCGCAGGTATGCGCCGGACCTTTATATCACGCCGCTGCGTGCTTCTTCGTGTTCCGCTTCTTCGCCATGGCTTTCTCGGCTGCCAACTCGGCAAGCTTCTGATCATGCCGCTTCGCTGCCTGTTCGCATTTCTTGCGGATCTCTTCGACCTCGGTCTCAGTCAGGTGTTCGATACCGATGAAGGTGTTCTGGGCTGTGCTGACCCGGATCAATTCGTCGAGCTTCGCCTGGATCGCGGCGCCATCGCGGTTCTGGGTGTTCTGGATGAGAAACACCATCAGGAAGGTGACGACCGTCGTGCCGGTGTTGATGACGAGCTGCCAGGTGTCCGAAAAGCCGAACATCGGCCCGCTTGCCGCCCAGACGACGATGATCAGGAAACAGACGGCAAACGTCGGCGGCAGGCCGGCAAAATGGGCGACGTTGTTGGCGATCCTGGTGAAAAGCTTCTCAATCATTCAAACTCCCTCAACAGCCGGGCGACGAACCCGGACGGAAGCCGAGTTCATTGTGTCTGCAGAAACAGTTGGCAGCCGCTCCTGGTTCCCTCGTGGCGGAAGATCGCGGGTACATTGTTGGAGGAGCAGATCGCGCAGGCCGTCGGACCGCTTGCAGATACGCCCCGAAGTCAGGGGGCGCCGTTTTCCCAGCGGTCGAGGAAAGCCTCGATGGGCAAGGCCTGCATGTCGGGGACTGCCCTGGCCAGTTTCTCGACCGGCCAGTCCCACCAGGCAAGACGTTCGATCCGGGCCGCAGTTCCCGCGCTGAAGCGCTGCCGCAATGGCGTGGCCGGAACGCCGGCGACGATTGCATAGGCCGGCACGTCGCGCGTCACCACCGAGTTGGCACCGACGATCGCGCCATTGCCGATCGCCACGCCCGGCATGATCACGGCGCCATGGCCGATCCAGACATCGTGGCCGATGCTGACGGCTCTCGCCCGCCGCCGGTCGCGGAATGCCTGATCGACACCCAGCCAGCGGAAGTACTCGTTGGGCCGATAGCTGATTTTGTGCTGCGTCAGCCGCTCGACCGGATGCTCCAGCGCATTGATGCGGCTGTTGGCGGCGATCGAGCAGAATTTGCCGATCGTCGTATAGATCGCCTCGGCGTGGCGCTCGAAGTAGGAAAAGTCGCCGACCATCACCTCGCGCAGGATGACGCGCTCGCCGATCGACGCATAACGTCCAAGCTTGCACGCCTTCAGCTCCGCCGTCGGATGGATGCGCGGCTCGGGATCTTTTAGGACAAGGTGTTCAGGACGGTCCATGCGGGCGCTTTACGCCCGCGCGCATAGTCTCGCAAGCCGAGTGCAGCGCCGCGCATCCGTTTGGACGCGCCAAGGACCCCGTAGCACCTTCAGTCTCTATTTCGGCTTGCCGCTGGTCCACACCACGTTCTGGCCGTAGAGCGGCACGGTGGTGACCGACATTTTTGCCGAGCCATCCTGCACCTGGCGCGAATGCGACAGGTAGATCAGCGTCTCGTTGGCCTTGTCGTAGATGCGGTTCACCACCTGCTTTTTCCAGATCAGGCTGATGCCTTGCTTGAACACCTCCTCGCCGGCCTCGCTCATGTCGATGTCGCCAATGGTGATCGGCCCGGTCTGGCGGCAGGAGATCGAGGAATCGGACGGGTCCTCGAACCAGTTGCCTTTCTGCAGGCGGTCGATCATGCCACGGTCGAAATAGGAGACGTGGCAGGTCACGCCCTCGACCTTCGGATCCTTGATCGCCTCGACGATGATATCGTTGCCGAGCCAATCGACGCCGACCTTGCCGACTTCCTCGGCGGCGGCCGCGCCGGCGCCAATGACCAGGCATGCGGCTAACGCACCGCCAATCAGTTTTCGCAAAGAGGCCTCCTGCGGTTCGAATTTGCCGACCTCAGGTGGGACGAACGGCAGCGCTTTGCAAGCAGATCGCCTCCCACAGGATTGCCGGTTGCGGCAACGCGACATCTTTGCGTCGGCGCGACCGAACCGCTAAGAGTGTTCGCCAAGCCAGGGCCTTCACGGCGCCAACCCGGCGCCCGATGGAAATAACGACGGACTTCACTGATGATGCGTTCAATTCTGGTCGGTATTCTCGTCCTGATGGCCGCTGGCATCGGCTGGCTCACCTTCGACTGGTACCGCGGACATTATAGCGGCGAGCCGTTCGGAGCACCGTTCACGCTGGTCGACCAGAAGGGCGCGCCGGTCACCGAAGCCGCGTTTCGCGGCCACCCCAGCGTGGTCTTCTTCGGCTTCACGCACTGTCCGGAAGTCTGCCCGACCACGCTTTTCGAGTTGGCCGGCTGGCTGAAGACGATGGGCGACGACGGCAAGAACCTGCGTGCCTATTTCGTTACGGTCGACCCGGAGCGCGATACGCCGGAAATCATGAACACCTATGTCAGCAATTTCTCCGATCGCATCCTCGGCATATCAGGCGATCCGGATAAGGTCCACGCCATGGCCAAGTCCTTCGGCATCTACTGGAAGAAAGTCGACACGAACGACGGCGACTACACGATGGACCACACCGCTTCGGTGCTGCTGCTCAATGCCAAGGGCGATTTCGCCGGCACTATTGCCTATGGCGAAAGCCCGGACGCCGCCATCGCCAAGCTCAAACGGCTGGCGGCGGAAGGTTGACACATCCGGTAATGACGCAGACGCGTTTGTATTTCACCGCGGGCAAGATCGAGGCTGATCGCATCTTCGCGGCGCTCGGTGCGGCGTTCGACGATGAGGGCCTGCCGATTGCAGTGCTCGAGGTCGACGAGGACCGCGACATCCACGAAGTGTCGCTCTATGCCGGCGACGACGTCGATGCGGTCGAGGCGCGGCTCAGGGATGTACTTGCCGGACTGTCGCTGTCGAAGCCTATAGCGCGCGAAACGCTGCCCGACATCGACTGGGTGGCGCGCTCGCTGGAGGGATTGAAGCCGGTGCGGGCCGGGCGCTTCTTCGTCCATGGCGCGCATGACCGCAGGAAGCGCCACAGCGGCGAAATCGCCATAGAGATCGAGGCCGGCCTTGCTTTCGGCACCGGCCATCACGGCACCACCGCCGGCTGCCTCGAAATGCTGGAGCAGGTCGTACGGCGCGAGCATCCGCGCAACGCGCTCGACCTTGGCACCGGCAGCGCGGTGCTCGCGATCGCAGTGGCCAGGCTCGCGCATATACCGGTGCTGGCGACCGACATCGACCCGGTCGCCGTCAAGGTGGCCGCCGCCAATGCGCGGCTGAACCACGTCAAGGGGCTCGTCGAAACAGTGACGGCGCCCGGATTCCACCACCCGATCTTTGCCGCGCGCGCGCCCTTCGACTTGATCGTCGCCAACATATTGGCGCGGCCGCTGATGCGCCTGGCGCCGCAAATGGCGGAGCATATCGCGCTCGGTGGCTCGATTGTTTTGTCGGGCATCCTCGAGCGCCAGCGCGATGCGGTAATCGCGGCCTATGTCGGCCAGAAATTCCGGCACGTCCGCACCTTGCACCGCGAGGGCTGGGTGACGATTCACCTCAAGCGCTGAGGCGCGACGCCTTCAACGCAAGCCGGAATCCGCTCGGACTTAGCGCGAGTTCGCCGCTTTCTTCAGCTGTTCGCGATCGTAGCCGTGAGCTTTCAGCGTTTCGTCGTCAAAGCCAAGCAGAACGCCGCTTACATACCGGCTCGCTTCGCGCTGGCGAGCTTCGATCAGCGCTTTCACAGCGTTTTTGAAAAATCCGCGTCTAGGTGAAATCGTGGACATGACGGTCTCCTTTGCAGGGCAACAGGACTTTTCCTCCACATTAAGAAGGTAAGCTCCGCTGACGCTTTTTGAAATCGTCGATTCTGCATGGCGTCCATGCGCAAAGAGACACGCAGCAACCGGGAATGATCGGTCCGAAAATCGATTCCGATTTTCGAAGTCATGCGCTACGGTCGCGCCAGCATTCGAGGAGAGCCGACATGTTCCAGACCTTCGATTCCGCCGGCGATCCGGCCGTTGGCAAGCCGCGCGTGGCAATGCTGCGCCAATGGTTGGCGGCGAACGGGCTGGATGGCTTCATCGTGCCCCGTGCCGACGAGCACCAGGGCGAATATGTCGCCGACCGCTCGGCACGGCTGAAATGGCTGACCGGCTTCAGCGGCTCGGCCGGCGTCGCCATTGTGCTTGGCGAGCGCGCCGTCATGTTTGTCGACGGGCGCTACACGCTGCAGGTGCGCCAGGAGGTCGACCTCGACATCTTTTCGATCGAGAGCCTTGTCGACAACCCGCCGGCCAACTGGATCAAGGATAATCTCGGCAAGGGCGTGCGGTTGGGCTTCGATCCGTGGCTCCATACGATCAGTGACGTCAAGGCGCTGAAGGCCTCGGCCGAGAAGTCCGGCGCGACTTTGGAGCCGCTCGAACAAAATCCAATCGACGCCATCTGGCAGGACCAGCCCGGGCCGCCACTGGCGCCGGTCGAGATCCACCCGATCGGCTTTGCCGGCGAACTGGCCAAGGACAAGCTGGTGCGGCTGGCAGCGGCCATCGAGAAGGACGGCGCCACCCATGCCGTGCTGACCGACCCCTCCTCCATTGCCTGGGCGTTCGACATCCGTGGCGGCGACGTACCGCACACACCGCTGGCGCTCGGCTTTGCCGTGCTCGCCGCCGACGGCTCGCATCTGCTTTTCATGGATCAGCGCAAGTTTTCGCGCACCGTCGCGGCCTACCTGACGCAGCTCGCCGAATTGCACGACCCAGGTGAATTCGAAACGGCAATCGTCACCCGGGCCAAGGGCGGCGCAAAAATCGCGCTGGACCCGGTTCTAGCGGCGGACAAGCTCAGGATGCTGGTCGAGGATAATGGCGGCACCGTCATTGCCGTGCCCGATCCGGCCCGCATTCCACGCGCAACAAAGAACAAAGCTGAGATCACCGGCGCACGCGCCGCACATCGCCGCGACGGCGCCGCGGTCGCCAAGCTGCTGTGCTGGCTCGACCGCCAGAAGCCCGGCACGCTCGACGAAATCGCCGTTGTCACCAGGCTTGAGGAGACGCGCCGTCAGACCGGCGAAGAAACGCAGATGCCGCTGCGCGACGTATCGTTCGATACCATCTCCGGCGCTGGTCCTAACGGCGCCATCATGCACTACCGCGTCTCCCGCGCCACCAATCGCAAGCTGGGGGATGGCGAGCTGTTCCTGCTCGATTCCGGCGGGCAGTACCAGGACGGCACCACCGACATCACCCGCACGGTTCCGATTGGCGCGCCAACCGAGGAGATGCGCGAGCGCTTCACGCTGGTGCTGAAAGGCATGATCGGCATCTCCATGCTGCGCTTCCCCCAGGGCACGCGCGGCTCCGAAATCGATGCAGTGGCGCGCCTGGCGCTATGGAGACACGGCTGCGATTTCGCCCATGGCACCGGGCACGGTGTCGGCTCCTATCTTGCCGTGCACGAGGGCCCGCAGCGTATCGCCAAGACCGGCACCGAAAAGCTGCTGGCCGGCATGATCGTCTCCAACGAGCCCGGCTATTACAAGGAAGGTTCCTACGGCATCCGCATCGAGAACTTGATTCTGGTGACACCGGCCGAGGCAATCGAGGGCGGCGACATCGCCATGCACGGCTTCGAGACACTGACGCTGGCGCCGATCGACAAGCGGCTGGTCCGATCGGACCTTTTAACCCGCGACGAGTTGCATTGGCTTGACGAATACCATGCGCGCGTACTGGCCGAGATCGGACCGATGCTCGACGGCGAAACGCTGGCCTGGCTGGAAAAGGCAACCGCGCCGCTGCCGCACGACTTCAAGCAATAGCCGCGGCGGCAACGCCGGTTGACAGGCTTTGCTCCGCAAGCAGTGCCTGCAAAGCGGTGACGTTGGGAGAACCGGCTCCCTTGCGCCAGAACAACACCGTGACGGCATTGTCTTCGTCAGCGGGCAGTTCGTGCAGCTTTAGCCAGCGGCTTTCCGGAAAACCCGAAAGCACGCTTTTCGGCATCAGCGCTATGCCCATGCCAGCCACCACGCAACCAAGGATGGCATGGTATGAACCAAGCTCGATGGTTTTCTCGGCCATGAACCCTCTACGCGCGTACCATTGTTCCAGCCGCTTGCGGTGCGGGCAGCCGTGCTCGAAGGCTATCATGGTTTTGGGCATGTCCAGGTGGTCTTCGACCGAAACGCGCGATGCCGCCGAGACAATGACCAGCTGCTCATGGAATGCCGGCAGCTTTTCGAACGGAACGTCGGCGATCGGCTCGGCGGCGAAGGCTGCATCGAGTTCGCCGGCAAGCATGGCGGTCGCGAGAACCTGCGGATTGCCGGTGCGCAACTGGATTTCCACTTCGGGATAACGTGCGTGATAATCGGCGAGCAGACAAGGAAGCCGTGCCGCGGCCGTGCTCTCCATGGCACCTAGGCGAAGCGTGCCGCGCGGGCGTGGATCGAGCATCGCTATTCGCGCCTCCTCCGCAAGCGCCAGCAGCCGATCCGCATAGCCGACCAATTTGTGACCGGCCGGCGATACGTGCAGGCGCTTGCCCTCCCGGATAAACAGCTGCACGCCGAGATCCTCCTCGAGCTGCCGGATGCGTGTGGTCACGTTCGACTGCACGCGAAACAGTTTTTCCGCCGCCTTGGTGATTCCGCCCTCGCGCACCACCGTGCGGAAGATGCGCAGATCGGCCAAATCCATACATCTCTCCTGGAGAACATAACGATCTTAATTATTCATTTTAACTGATTATGCCTTTCCCGTAAATCGCCGGTGTAGCTGCCGCTCAACACGGCAAACCAGGGGAGATGGAAATGTCGCGTAAGCCCTTCGGCATCCAGCCGACCGATCTAAGCGCATTGACGCCGAAGCAGCACGAAGCGCTCTATACCGACGCCGTGCGTCGCGCCCACCAGGAGAGATCGGAGGCGGTCCGGCTGAGCCTGTCGCGGGTCGGCGCGGCAATAGTCGCTGCGGTAAAGCGCATGTGTGCTCTCGCCGCCAAGGCAAAAGTCGATCAGCCGACGAGCTGCCGGGCGAGGATCAGCACGGCAGCACCCGCCAGGAACATCGCCATCAGGCCGCCACGCAGCGAGACCAGGCCGGCGACGATCAAGGCTGCCCATTCCGCCGGCCCGGCACTCACGGCCGCCGGCGCCACCAGCGTCGTCAGCACCGCCGCCGGAACGGCGCTGAGCCCGGCTTCGACGCGCGGATGGATATGATCGAAGCGGGAGATCACCAGATGACCGCCGATGCGGGTCAGATAGGTCGCGATCGAAGCGGCGATGATGATCCACAAGGTCGTGCTCATGGCCGTGCCCCCACGCCGCTGTGGCGGGGCGGCAGGATGACGGCGAGCAGCACGCCCGCCAGCGCACCTATGGAGACATGCCAGGGCGAGCCGACCGTTTTGTATGCAATAATGGAGGCGGCAGCGCTGGCGACGACCACCGGCAGCCACAGCGGCCGCTTGCGGAAGCTCATGACCAGGCCGAGAAAATAGATCGGCAGCAGGAAATCGATGCCCAACGCATGGGTGTCGGGAATAAGCTTGCCGAACATCGCGCCGAGCGCGCTTTCGATGACCCAGAACACATAGACCGGCAGCCCAAGGCCCATATACCAGGTGAACCCGACGGTCTCGCCGGCCTCCGCCTTGCGCTCGGCCACCGCGAACTGCGGATCGGTCAGCACAAAATAGCCTATCGCCTGCTGCACCAGCGGCCAATGCGCAATGCGCCGGCCGATGCCAGCCGAATAGAGCACATGGCGAAAATTCACGGCGAAGATCGACAGCACGATCAGCCACGGCGCGACATGCTGGCCGAACAGCTCGATGCCGACCATCTGGCTGGCGCCGCCGAACACCGTTGCGCTCATCAGGAACGCTTCGAGCACGGAAAACCCGTTGTCGACTGCGAGCGCTCCGAACAGCAACGCAAACGGCGCCGACGCCACCACGACGGGCATGCTGAGCCGCACGCCGTCCCAGAAATCGCTTTTCGCTCCGTTTTCGGAGATTGCTTCCGCCGACATCGATCGCTCCTTGGGAACGGCCGTATGTAGAGAGAGCGGCCCGGCTTGTCACACCAATTTGCTTGAGGCAAACGATCAGCGGAAATGATGGCTGAAGCGTCGCGGCAAGCTCGCTTCCGAGCCTAGCGCGGCGAAGCCTTGCCTTCGATCGCCCTGCCCCAGTCAAGCAGCGGTTTTGCCAGCATGACGAAGTCGACGAGTTCGTCGACCAATCCAGCTCCGTAGATATCCGCCGGCTCGATCGCGTGCCGGACGGCAAAATGCCGGTTGCGGATCGCGGTAGCGAGATCGGGCTCGGCGATATGCTCGAAGCCGCGCGGCGTGCGCTTCATGCAGCCGTCCGGGTCGAGCTCGAGACCATTCTTCTTCAGCGCCGCGACGAGGGTGCGGAATTCAGCGGGCCGCTTCGCGATCGCGTTGCGCAGCGCCAGCAATAGGTCCGGTCCGGGCTGCCACCAGGCGACGGCAGCAAAGCAGCGATCGAGCCCGATATGGACGTAAAACACGCCCTGTTCCATCTTGGTGCCGTCGGGCGAAAGGATCGCCGACAAATGCTGGTTGTAAGGCCGTTTGTCCTTGGCAAAACGCACGTCGCGATTAATCCGGAACAGCGATTTCTTGCGGTCGCCGCGCAGGCCGAGCCCCAATGCCGTGAAGCGCTCGGAGAGCGTCTCGACCAGATCGCCGAAGGGATCGCGCAGGTCGCGCTCAAAAAGATCGCGGTTTTCCAAAAACCACTCCCGGCTCTGATGAAAATCCAGCGCCTTGAGGAAGGGAATGGCCTTTTGCCCAAATCCATTGAACGCAGCCGCCATCACCCGCCCTTGCCAATCCGCTGCAGCCAGGTGTCCTCGTCGATCACCTCGATGCCGAATTTGGTCGCGTCCTTCAGCTTGGAACCGGCGCCCGGGCCTGCCACCAGGAGATCGGTCTTCGCGGAAACAGAGCCGGCGACCTTCGCGCCGAGACGTTCAGCCATCGCCTTGGCCTCGGGGCGCGTCATCTTTTCCAGCGTGCCTGTAAACACGATTGTCTTGCCGGCGACCGCACTATCGGCTGAGACGTTCACAATGTATGGCTTCGGGTGGATCTGTGTGAGCAGCGCTTCAAGCACGGCGTCGTTGCGTTCATTGCCGAAGAAATCGCGAAGCGCGCCTATCACGGTATCGCCGATGCCGTTGATTGAAGGAAAAACGGTGTGTGGATCGGCTGCTGCTGCTGTCTCCTTGCCAATGCGGATCAACTCCTCGATCGTCGAGAAGGTTCGGGCGAGCACAGCGGCCGTCGTTTCGCCGATATGGCGGATGCCCAGCGCAAAGATGAAGCGATCGAGTTCGGGTTCGCGGCGGGCGTCGATGGCAGCGAAGAGCTTGTCGAGGCCGTCATAGTTGCGTTCCTCGACGCTGCGTACATTCTTGCGCGTTTTGCCCGATGCGGCCTCACGCTGCCTGGCCTGCTCCTCCCGTCGCTCCGCCAGCGCCTTGGTGACGGCGGGACGGCGGTCCCGGAGGGTGAAGATATCGGCGGCAGTCTTGACCAACCCGGCATTGAAGAACAGGTCTATGTTTTCAGCGCCCAGGCCTTCGATATCCATGGCGCCGCGCGACACAAAGTGGCGTAATCCTTCCACGGCCTGCGCGGGGCAGATCAGCTCGCCGGTGCACCGTCGGCGGGAATCCTCCTTGCCGGTCTTCTCGTTGATCTCGCGCGTTGCGGGTGAGCCGCAGATCGGACATTTGTGCGGGAATTCGTAGGGCACGGCATCTGGCGGACGCTTGTCGACGACGACGCTGACGATCTGCGGAATGACGTCCCCCGCCCGCTGGATGACCACCGTGTCGCCGATACGGATGTCGTTGCCGTCGCGGATCGGCTGGCCGTTGCTGTCCAGACCCTTGATGTAGTCTTCGTTGTGAAGCGTGACATTTTCGACCACGACGCCGCCGACCGTGACGGGCGCAAGCCGGGCAACGGGCGCCAGCGTACCGGTACGGCCGACCTGAATGTCGATCCTGAGCACGGTCGTCATCGCCTGTTCGGCCGGAAATTTATGAGCGATCGCCCAGCGTGGTTCGCCGGTGACGAAGCCCCATCTGCGCTGCAACTCCAATTGGTCGACCTTGTAGACGACGCCGTCGATGTCGTAGCCGAGCGATGAGCGCTGGGCCTCGATAAGGTGATAATGCGCGATCAGTTCGTCGACCGACTTTGCCCGGACCATCAGCGGACTGACCTTGAACCCCCACTCCGCGAATTTTTGCACGGAATCGTATTGGGTCGGAGCTGGATCCTTTGAAGTATAGCCCCAGGCGTAGGCAAAGAATTTGAGGTTGCGGCTGGCGGTAACGGACGGGTCCTTCTGGCGCAGCGATCCGGCCGCCGTGTTACGCGGATTGACGTAATCCTGGCCGCCTATCGCCGCCGAACGCTGCTTCAGCGCCTCGAATTCCGCGTAGGTCATATAGACCTCACCGCGTATTTCGATGACCTCGGGCCAGTCCGGTCCCTTCAAGGTCTTGGGAATATCGGCGATGGTCTTGAGATTGGCGGTGATGTCCTCGCCGACGACGCCGTCGCCGCGCGTTGCGCCCTGCACGAACACACCGCCTTCATACCGCAGGGAAGCCGATAGCCCGTCGATCTTCGGCTCAGCCGTGAAGGCGATGTTCAGCTCCTTGTCGCGATCAAAGAATCGCCGGCCCCGTTCTATGAAGTCCGCGACGTCCTGGTCGGTATAGGCCTTGGCGAGGCTGAGCATCGGCACCGCGTGGCGCACCTTTGCAAAACCTTCCGCCGGCGGCGCGCCGACCCTGCGTGAGGGCGAATCCTCGCGCACAAGATGCGGGAACTGCTGCTCGATGGCGAGGTTGCGCCGGGTCAGCGCGTCATATTCCGCATCCGTGATTATCGGCGCGTCCTCGCCATGGTAGCGCCGGTCGTGCTCGGCGATCTCCTGCGCCAACCGCTTCAACTCGCTTGCCGCCTCGCTTTCGCTGAGCGAATCGACTGGTTTTTCGTCCATGCACTGCTCCCTCCACGGTGGCGCGACACAATAGAACAGGATTTTCTCATGAGGGAGAGACCAGACACAGAAAATCATTCCTGAACAGCAGGATGGCGCCATACCCTGACTCAGGTCACGAGCGCCGGAAACGAACTCGCCTGGAGCAATTCCAGGAAAAGTGTGAAACGGTTTTCCGTCCGGAACTGCGCAGAAACAAAGAGGTAGAGCGGTTCGGCGTTTCGGTGAAACGATGAACAGCTCTACGCTGCCGCGGTGTTCTCCCGCAGCAGCCGCTCGGCCGCCGCACGCGCCTCGTCGGTGATGGTGGCGCCGGCGAGCATGCGTGCGATCTCTTCCTGCCGTGCCGCCCGGTCCATCTCGGCGATGCCGGTCGAGACCCTGTCGGCACCGCCCGATTTGGAGATCAGGAAATGCGTCGCCGCGCGCGCCGCCACTTGCGGTGCATGCGTGACCGAAAGCACCTGCACGCGTTTTGCCAGCCGCGCCAGCCGCTGGCCGATGGCGTCGGCAACCGCGCCGCCGACGCCGGTGTCAATTTCGTCGAAGACCAAGGGCGGCGCCGACCCGCGATCAGCCAGCGCGACCTTCAACGCCAGCAGGAAGCGCGAAAGCTCGCCGCCGGAAGCGACCTTCATCATAGGGCCGGGCCTGGTGCCGGGATTGGTCCGCACCCAGAACTCGACCTGGTCGATGCCTTCTTCCATGCGGCTCTCGGCATCGCTAGCGATCTCGACGATGAACTCGGCGCGTTCGAGCTTCAGCGCCGGCAGTTCGGCCATCACCGCCTTGCTCAGCCCGACAGCCGCCGCATGGCGAAGCGACGACAGCTGGGCCGCTGCAATGTCATAGGCCTGGCGCGCCGCCGCAGCCTGTTTCTCCAGCGCCTGCAGGCGCTCTTCGCCGGCGTCGAGATCGGCAAGGTCGGCAGCCATGGTGTCACGCAATTGCGCCAGGTCATCGACGGCGACGCTGTGCTTGCGCGAGGCGGCACGCAGCGAAAACAGCCGCTCCTCAGCCTTCTCCAGCCGCTGCGGATCATATTCGGTGGCGCGAAGTGCTGCTTCGACGCCCGACTGCGCCGCGTCGAGCGACAGCATCGCCTCGTCGAGCGACTTGACGACATCCTCGAGCAGCCCGGGCGCTTCGGTGACCTTGCGCTGCAGCCGCCTGAGCAGGCTGGCCAGTTGCGGCAAGGGCGAGGACGGACCCGAGAGCACATCCTGCGCATCATGGATTTCCGAGGCGATCTTTTCGGCACGCATCATCAAGGCGCGCAATTCGGCCAGCTCGGTCTCTTCGCCAGGTTGCGGATCGAGCCTGGTCAATTCGGCGACCGCTGCACGCAGATAATCGGCCTCACGGGCAGCTGCTTCGACTTTGGCCCGGTGCCGTGAAAATTCCTGCTCGCAGGTACGCCAATGCCGCCACGCCTCGCCGGTTCCCCGAGCAGCGCCGAGATGGCCGCCGAAACTGTCGAGCAACTCGCGATGGGCGCCGGGATCGACCAAAGCGCGCTCGTCATGCTGGCCGTGGATCTCGACCAGCGCACGGCCGATGTCGCGCATCAGCGTCACGCTGGACGGCTGGTCGTTGACGAACACGCGCGTGCGGCCGTCAGCCGTCTGGACGCGGCGCAGGATGATTTCGCCGTCGTCCTCGATGGCATTCTCGGCAAGCAACATGCGAGCCGCGTGGTTGCGCGGCACGTCGAACACGGCGATGATCTGGCCTTGTGCCGCGCCATGCCGCACCAGCGAAGCGTCGCCGCGGGCGCCAAGCGCCAGCGACAAGGCGTCGAGCAGGATAGATTTTCCGGCGCCGGTTTCGCCGGTAAGGACCGAAAGGCCGGACGAGAAGTCGATGTCCAGCTTCTCGATCAGAACGATATCGCGGATCGACAGTCTGGAGAGCATGGTGACGCGCCGCTCAGGCGCCGGTGATCAGCTTCCCGGCCTTGGAGATCCACGATCCGGCATTCTCGCGCGGCTCGAGCCCACCACTCTGCAGGAGCTTGTAGGAGTCCTTGTACCACTGGCTGTCGGGATAGTTGGTGCCGAGCACGGCCGCAGCGGTCTGGGCTTCCGACGTCAGCCCCATCGCATAGTAGCTCTCGGTCAGACGCGCCAGCGCTTCCTCGACATGACGTGTGTTGGAATAGTTCTCCACGACGTTGCGGAACCGTTTAACGGCCGCGATGTATTCGCGGCGCTCGAGATAGTAGCGGCCGATCTGCATCTCCTTGCCGGCGAGCTGATCGTTGGCGAAGCGGATCTTCTCCTTGGCATCGTCGACATATTCGGAAGTCGGCCAGCGCGTTACCAGATCCTGCATCGTCTGCGCGGTAAGACGCGCTTCCTTCTGGTCCTGGGTGACGTCCTTGATCTGGCGGTAGTAGCTCAGCCCGATAATATATTGGGCATAGGCCGCATCGTCGGTCGACGGGTAGAGGGTCAGGTAGCGCTTGGCCGAACCGATCGCCTCATCGTAATTGCCCTGACGGTAGTCGGCAAAGGCACCCATCACCATCGATTTGCGGGCGAATTCGGAATATGGATGCTGGCGGTCGACGGCATCGAACTTGCGGCTTGCCTCCTGCAGTCGCCCGGCATTCAGATTGGCGAGACCCTGATTGTAGAGCACGTCGGCCGGCTCGGTCTGATCGACATAGGTCGACAGATCGACGTCCTTCTCGGACGACATGCAGGCCGACAGAAACAGCGATGGAACGACCACCGAAAGCGCCAGGAAAACAGCCCGCCGCGGCGCCTTCGATTGACCAACTCGCTTGAAAAACATGTTTGGATTCCGCCCTTTCGGCGTCATTTCAGTCGACGGCAGCAGCCATAAACCATAATTGCCTTGCCCGGCAACGCTATCCCCGGCCAATCGCACATTTTTGTGGCGCTTTGGCGCTACCTGGAAAGCTGTGTAATTTGGCAGGCCGGTGATGCATCCATGCAACACAGCTTGACCGCAACGGGAGCCGCAAGACCTTAAGAATCAGATCATCCAGGGCGCATAGAGGGGTGCGTTGACGGCGCTCATCTCCGCGGCACGCCCGCGCTCGCGGCGCGTCGTCTCAACGATCTCGAAAGCCGAACGGTCGGACAAGAGACGGCGCAGCGCAGCTGCGTTCAGCCTGTGGCCGCCACGATAGGAGCGGAAGCAGCCGATGAACCGGGCACCGGCGAGCGCCAGGTCGCCCATCGCATCCATCGTCTTGTGGCGCGCGAACTCGTTGGGATAGCGCAGGCCTCCCATATTGATCACGCGGTTGTCGTCGCCGATCACCAGGGAGTTTTCCAACGAGGAGCCGAGCGCATAGCCGGCCGCCCACAGCCGCTCGACGTCCTTCATGAAACCGAAAGTGCGGGCCCGCGCGACGTCACGCCGGAAAATGTCGGCGTTCATGTCGGATGCAAAAAGCTGGCGCCCGATCGCCGGGCTTTCGAAATCGATCTCGATCTCGAAGCGCGTGCCATCATAGGGCCGGAACTCCGCCCAGCAGGCGCCGTTCTCGATGCGAACCGGCTTGACCACCCTGATGTAGCGACGCTTGACCGGCAGCGTTTCGACGCCTGCCTGGTCAATGGCCTCGATGAACATCACTGCGCTACCGTCGAGGATAGGCACCTCATGGCCGTCGATTTCGATGACGAGATTGTCGATCCCAAGCCCGAAAAGCGTCGCCATCAGATGCTCGACCGTGGCAATGTGCTCGCCCTGCGGATCGCCGAGCATCGTGCAGAGGTCGGTGGCACCGACCTCGGAAACGAGCGCGCGAAATTCGTGGCTTCCGCTTGCATTCGAAAGCTGGAAGACGACACCCGTATCGGCGTCCGCCGGCAGGAAATGGACGGTGACCGGATTGCCACTGTGAACGCCGATGCCGGTCAGCGTCGCACGCGATTTAAGTGTCGTCTGATAGTCGTGCAAAACAATCCCCATAGCCCATGCTGCCTAGGTCCGCTTCATCTGCCCTGAGGGCGCGGCTCTTGATTGATCGGCAGGCAGGGCCACTTCCCCGAGACTCCCAGCAAACCGACTTTGGTCGGTGGCGAAGATAATGGTCCCGCAGGGAGACTCCAAATCACGGTTTCTTACTCGTTGTAACCGCGCTCCAGCGCGGGATTGCCGCATAAGTCCTTGTTTTGAAATTGCTTTTAATTTTAACAGGCGAACAGTTTCCTGCTCGCCTGTTAACAACTGTTACGAACCGTTAACAGATCAATTGGCTTGTCGGCGCAGGAAGGCGGGAATCTCCAACTGATCGTCTTCCTGGACAGCCCGGCTCTGCGGCGTCAGGCGGCCCTGCTCGTCCAGCTGGCCGCGGCGCGGTGCGTAAAGCTGCGGATCCTGGCTGGCTAGGCGGCGCACTTCCGCCGGCGCCTGGCGCAGTTTCGGTTCGCGAGGCTGCGCCGGCTGCAGTCTTGCAGGCTCCTCTTCGCGGCGGGTCAAGCCGTTGGTCAGGCGCTTGAGCAACCCCATCGGGCCGCTGTTCTCGTGGTCGGCGGGGCGGGCCTTGGCTTCCACTTCGGCCTTCACCTGCGGCGGGAAATCCTCGACCCGCGGCATGCGCTGGGGTGCCGCGGCAACCGGCTGCGGCATTTCACGATGCGGAGCGGGCTGCATCGCTTGCTGAACCGCTGGCTGCATCATTGGCTGCGGTTGAGCGGGAGGCGCCTGGAAAATCTTGCTCTGCGGACGGAAGTCTTCCGCATGCGCGACCGGTGCCGGGCGGGCCTGCGCCATCGCTGCCGCATTCGCTTCGGCGAGCTGAATGGCCTCGGCGACCGGGTCGGCAGCACGTGGTTCATAGATTGGTTGCTGGACAGGCGCCGGGCGCATTTCCGTGACCTGGGCCGCCGGGCGGCTGACCGGCTTCGGCGGAGCCGCGCGGATGGCGATCGGCGCGGCAGCGATTTCGGCCGCCGATTTGTCGATGCCGGTGGCGACCACCGACACGCGGATGACGCCTTCGAGTTCCTCGTCGAAGGTGGCGCCCAGAATGATGTTGGCGTCCTGGTCGACCTCTTCGCGAATGCGGGTTGCCGCCTCATCGACTTCGAACAGGGTCAGGTCACGGCCGCCGGTGATCGAGATCAGCAGGCCCTTGGCGCCCTTCATCGAGGTCTCGTCGAGCAGCGGGTTGGCGATGGCGGCTTCCGCCGCGGCCATTGCGCGGCCCTCGCCCGAAGCCTCGCCGGTTCCCATCATCGCCTTGCCCATTTCGCGCATGACCGAGCGGACGTCGGCGAAGTCGAGATTGATCAGGCCTTCCTTGACCATCAGGTCGGTAATGCAGGCAACGCCCGAATAGAGCACCTGGTCGGCCATCGCGAAGGCATCGGCGAAGGTGGTCTTGTCATTGGCCAGCCGGAACAGGTTCTGGTTGGGAATGACGATCAGGGTATCGACGCATTTCTGCAGTTCCTCGATACCCATGTCGGCCGTCTTCATGCGGCGCTGGCCTTCGAAGTGGAACGGCTTGGTGACGACGCCGACGGTGAGGATACCCTTTTCGCGGGCAGCGCGGGCAACGACGGGAGCCGCCCCGGTGCCGGTGCCGCCGCCCATGCCGGCAGTGACGAAGCACATATGCGTGTTGGAGAGATGATCGATGATCTCGTCGATGCATTCCTCCGCCGCCGCGCGCCCGACTTCAGGCTGCGATCCGGCGCCGAGACCTTCGGTGACATGCGCGCCGAGCTGGATCAGCCGCTCGGCCTTCGACATCGTCAGTGCCTGCGCGTCGGTGTTGGCCACCACGAACTCGACGCCGCGCAAGCCGGCGGTGATCATGTTGTTGACGGCATTGCCGCCGCCGCCGCCGACACCGAACACGGTGATGCGCGGCTTGAGCTCGGTGATGTCCGGCTTCTGCAGATTGATGGTCATTGTCTCCGTCCTTTGCCTTTCCCGCCGCTTCGCCGCCGCGGCCGCCTATGGGGCTGTCCCCGTCAAAATTAAAAACTGTCTCTCAACCACTGACTCATTCGATGCAGTTTTCCGCCTGTTCCGGTCATCCGAAGACCGGAAATTCCCTTCGCCGGCCGGCTCTCGAAGCTCGCCATCTGTGGATAGATCAGAAGTCCGACCGGGGTCGAGAAAGCCGGCCCCTTGGCCGCCTCGGGCAAGCCTGCCACGCCAAGCGGGCGTCCGATGCGCACATTGCGGCCGAGAATGCGGCGTGCTGCTTCTGGCAGGCCGGCAAGCTGGCTGGCACCGCCGGTCAGCACCACACGCTTGCCGACGGCGTTGCCGTAGCCGGATTTGTTCAGCCGGTCGCGCAACAATTCCAGCGTCTCGTCGATGCGGGCGCGGATGATGCGCGTCATCACCGAGCGCGGTATCTGCAACGGCACCTCGCCGTCCTCGCCGATCGGATGGATGGAAACCAGGTCGCGGTCGTCGGCACTGCCAGGCAGCGCCGAGCCATGCATCACTTTCAGCCTTTCGGCGGCATCGAGCGAGGTCGACAGGCCCTTGGCCATATCCAGCGTGACGTGGTTGCCGCCGATCGCGATGGCATCGCCATGGACGAACTTGCCTTCCGAAAACACCGAGATCGTCGTCGTGCCGCCGCCCATGTCGATGCAGGCTGCGCCCATTTCGAGCTCGTCGTCGACCAGCGCAGCAAGCCCGCTGGCATAGGGCGTCGCCACCATGCGTTCAACCGACAGATGCGAGCGGTTGATGCAGAGCTCCAGATTGCGCAAGGGCGCTGCGTCGCCTGTCAGCACGTGCATGTCGACGCCAAGCTGGTCGCCAACCATGCCGCGCGGATCGCGCACACCGCGCTCGGCATCCAGCGAAAAGGCTACGGGAAGCGAATGGATCACCTCGCGCTCGGCCCGCAACGCCTGCTTGGCGCCGGCGGCAAGCACGCGCTTGATGTCGGCCTCGTCGGCCTCATGGCCGCCGAGATTGATGGTGGCCGAAAAAGCCTCGCTCTTCAGCCGGCCGGCAGTCATGTTGACGATCAGCGAATCGACCGTCAGTCCCGCCATGCGTTCGGCGGCGTCGACGGCAAGACGGATGGCGTGCTCGGCACGGTCGAGATCGATGACGACGCCGGATTTCACGCCTTGCGATTTCTGGTGGCCGATGCCGATCACCTGGACGCGATGCGAGCGTCCGCGCAGCAGCTTGCCATCCTCGCGCGGCTTGAGTTTGGCCACCACGCAGCAGACCTTGCTGGACCCGACATCCAGCACCGTCAGGATGCCGGACCGGCGCGACGAGGCATCGCTATTGCCGCCAAGCCAGCTCATATCTTCGTCTCCGGCTTGGGCTTCAGCATCTTGGGCTTTTCGTCGAGCGCGGCTTGGCGCTGTGTCGCCGCTTCCGGCGTCAACTGGACGACCAGACGATCGGAAAGGCGCATGTCGACGGCGGCGATGTCGCGCGTCAAAAGCCCGTTCTCGTGATCCATCCTGACCAGGTCGGCAATCGCCTGATCCTCACCGTCTTCGGGAAGCTTGATCGTGATGCCGTTTTCAAGCTTGAGATCCCAGCGCCGTTCGCCGATGCGGATGTAGCCCTTGATCCGCGCGGCGAGCTCCGGATAATTCTTGATCTTGGCCAGGAAATCCGGCGCTGTGGCCGGCGCGCCGGTGCCGATGATCAGCGGGAGCAATATCTGCTTGCCGCCGGAGAACGGCGCAATGACGGTGCCGGATTTCTCGATGACCGAAAGCGCGCTGCCTTGCTGCCACAACGCGAACGGCTCGCGCTCCTCGACGCGCACTTCCAGCGTATGCGGGTAGACCTTGCGCACTGCCGCGGCTTCGACCCAGGGTAGCGTGGTGATGCGTTCGCGCGCCGCTTCGGCATCGAAGCCGATCAGCGAGGTCCAGCCGTCGAGTTCCAGCCTGTCGAGAATATCGATCTCGGACGTTTCGCGGTTGCCGACGACCTTGACCTGGTCGACGGCAAAGCCGGTGCGGGCGGTGACACTCTGGACGATGGCGTCGGAATATCCGCCGAGATAGGCGCCATAGGCACTGCTCGAAACAAGCAGTGCCGCCGACAGCATGGCAGCGCAATAGGGCGGCGCTTCGAAGTCGCCTTCGCCGAGGCGCGCCAGCACACGCACCGGCCGGCGGAGCAGGCGCGGCAGCACGAAATGGTCGAACGACAACGGCATGCCGAACAGCGCCGGCCCGGCCGCGCCCTTCCCTTTGCCCTGTCCCCACTTCAACGCAGACACGAAGCGTCCTCCACCATCCAACTCAACAAATCGCCGAACGAGTGTCCCGCTTGCGCGGCGATTTCCGGCACCAAAGACGTCGGCGTCATGCCCGGCTGGGTGTTGACCTCGAGCCAGACAATTTCGCCGTTTTCGGAGTGACGATCGTCATAACGGAAGTCCGACCGGGAAACGCCCCGACAGCCGATAGCTTGGTGAGCCTTGAGCGTCAGTGTCTGTATTTTTTGGTAAATATTCGGTGAAAGTTTTGCCGGGCATTCGTGTTTTGATCCGCCCGCGACGTATTTTGAATCATAGTCGTAGAAGGAATGGCCGGTCGGGATGATCTCGCAGACACCGAGCGCCACATCGCCCATCACCGCGCAGGTCAATTCCCGCCCGTGCACATAACGCTCGACCATCACCGTATCGCCATATCTCCACTCGGACGAGCCGATGATCTGCGGCGGCTGCGACTGGCCTTCATGGACGATGACGACACCGAAGCTCGACCCTTCGTTGACCGGCTTGACGACATAGGGCGGCTTCATCGGGTGCTTGTTCTGGATGGCGAAGCGATTGGCCACCTTCGATCCCGCCACCGGAATGCCTCCCGCCTTGGCGACCTTCTTGGCCTGTTCCTTGTTCATCGCGAGCGCCGAGGCAAGCACGCCGGAATGGGTGTACGGAATGGCGAGGTACTCGAGGATGCCCTGGATGGTGCCGTCCTCGCCGAAGGGGCCGTGCAGTGCGTTGAAGACGACGTCGGGCTTGAGCGCGCTGAGCACCGAGCCGATATCGCGCGAGACGTCGACGCGGGTGACCTGGTAGCCCTCTCCCTCGAGCGCATCGGCGCAGGCCTTACCCGACGACAGGGACACGGGCCGCTCGGACGAGAATCCCCCCAGAAGGACGGCCACATGCTTGCTTGTCATTCCCCGTCATTTCCTCTCACAGCAGGCCTGCACCATCGTGCATGCCCCGAAAAGCATCGCGCGCACTCAAATGCGCCCGAGCAACTTCGCTCCCGTGTTTCCGCAACATTGAGTCCGAGTCTCCCGGCAGGTTGCCCCCCAGACGGAAACGCGAGTAACGCGTCGAAACGACTCAAATCAGGAAACGCTTCAGGGCAGAGAATCAGAGAGTTGATTCGCTGGCAAGTGCTTACGATTCCGATGGATTCACTTTCCGCAAAAACGGCAGCAAAATGTGAATTCATGAGTCCAAAAGGCAACGGCGGTCAGCTTGCCTAAAGCAACTGTCCGAGAAATTCCTGGACGGCATGGCCCGGCCGAAAATTACCGATGCGCTTGATCTCCCACTGCAGCCGGATGCCTGATCTTTCGAGCACGCGCGCACGCACCGTCTCACCGAGATATTCAAGCTCGTAGCCCGTGGCGGTTCCGGTGTTGATCATGAAGTTGCAATGCATCGGCGACATCTGCGCCCCGCCGACCATCAGGCCGCGGCAGCCGGCCTTGTCGATCTCCTTCCAGGCCGAGGTGCCCTCAGGATTCTTGAAGGTAGAGCCACCGGTCTTTTCGCGGATCGGCTGCACGGTCTCGCGATGGTTCTGGACAGCATCCATCGCGGCCTTGATCGCCGCCTTGTCCTCGGGAATGCCTTCGAGCAGCGCCGACGTGAAGATCAGCCCGGACGGCGCCGCTGAATGGCGATAGGCATAGCCCATATCGGCATTGCTCAGCGTATGAACATTGCCCTTGCGGTCGAGTGCCCGCACCTCGACCACGCGCTCGCGCGTCTCAACGCCATTGGCGCCGGCGTTCATCCTCAGCGCTCCGCCAATGGCGCCGGGAATGCCGTGGTAGAAATGAAAGCCACCGATGCCGGCCTCGTAGGCAACGGCCGCAAGGCGCTTGTCGGGTGTCGCGGCGCCCGCCTTGATCGTGGTCGGCGCAATCACTTCGGTCTCGGCAAAACCCTTGGCCGAAAGCCGGATGACAAAGCCCGCAATGCCGCCGTCACGGACAAGCAGGTTCGAGCCGACGCCGACGATGGTCAGCGGAATTTCCTCCGGCACCGCCTTCAGGAACGTGGCAAGATCGTCCTCGTCGGCCGGCTGGAACAATGCGTCCGCCAGCCCGCCGGCTCGAAACCAGGTGATCTTGTCCATCTCGGCATTGGGCATGATGCGGCCGCGCAGTCCGGCAAGCCGGTCGCCGAGCTTCTCGATCAACGCCTGGCCGCGCATCATGAGATGGTCCCGCCGAGTTCCCTGGGCAGCGCATAGGCCCATTGCGTGATGTTGCCGGCGCCGAGGAAGACGACGAAATCGCCCGGCTTCGCCACCTCGCGCACAATCGGCGCAATCGCCGCCGGACCTTCGATGTAGCGTGCGTCGCGATGGCCGCCGGAGCGGATGCGCGACACCAGTGCGTCGGACGTAACGCCGTCGATCGGCTCCTCGCCGGCCGCATAGACGGGCGCCACCATTACCGTATCGGCATCGTTGAAGCAGACGGAAAACTCGTCGAACAGATCGCGCAGCCGGGTGAAGCGATGCGGTTGGGTAACGGCGATGATGCGACCCTTGGTAGCGCTGCGCGCAGCCTTTAGTACCGCCGTGATCTCGACCGGATGATGGCCGTAATCGTCGAACACATCGACACCGTTCCACGAACCGGTATGGGTGAAACGGCGCTTGACGCCGGCGAAGGACGACAGGCCCTTCTTGATTGCCTCAGCCGAAAGGCCGAGCTCATGCGCGACGGCAATCGCCGCCGTCGCATTGGAAACATTGTGGCGCCCGGGCATAGGCAGCCGCAGGCCTGATATCGTTATCTGGCCGTGCGTCTTGCGGTCGCGGATCACCACGTCGAATTCCGAGGTCGGGCCGTCCATGCGGTGATTGGTGAAGCGCACGTCGGCCTGCGCATTTTCGCCATAGGTGATGACGCGCCGGTCCTCGATGCGGCCGACCAGCGCCTGCACCTCGGGATGGTCGGTGCACATCACACCGAAGCCGTAGAACGGCACATTCTCGACGAACTGACGAAACGCTTCGCGCACTTTGTCGAAGGAGCCGTAATGGTCGAGGTGCTCGGGGTCGATATTGGTGACGACGGCAATCTCGGCCGGCAGCTTGAGGAAGGTGCCGTCGCTCTCGTCGGCCTCGACCACCATCCATTCGCCGTCTCCCATGCGGGCATTGGTGCCATAGGCATTGATGATGCCGCCATTGATTACCGTCGGGTCGAGCCCGCCGGCTTCGAGTAGCGTCGCCACCATCGAAGTCGTCGTCGTCTTGCCATGCGTGCCGCCGATCGCCACCGCTTGCCGGAAGCGCATCAGTTCGGCCAGCATTTCGGCGCGCCGCACGATCGGCAGCAACTTCTCTCTCGCCGCCTTCAGCTCCGGATTGGATTTCTTGATTGCGGTGGAGACGACGACCACTTCGGCCTCGCCGAGGTTTTCGGCCTGATGGCCGACGAAGCATTCGATGCCTTTGTCGCGCAGCCGCTGCACATTGGCGCTGTCGGCCTGATCGGATCCCTGCACCTTGTAGCCGAGATTGTGCAGCACCTCGGCGATGCCGCTCATGCCGATGCCGCCAATGCCGATGAAATGCACGAGGCCGATCGTCTGTGGCATCTTCATGCGTGCGTCTCCTTCCTGAATTCCGAAACGGATTTCCTGGACGCAATAGCCTCTGTCAGATCGGCGAGCAACCGCGCGGCATCCGGTTTTCCGGACGATTTCGCCGCCGCGGCCATTGTCGCCGCCTTGCCTGGATCATCCATCAGCCCGCCGACAAGCACGGCGATCCGCTCCGCCGAAAGCGTGGATTGCGGATGCACCTCGGCGCCGCCCGCTGCCGCAAGGGCCGCCGCATTCGCCGCCTGGTCGTGGTCGAGCGCGTGCGGATAAGGCACCAGCAGCGCCGGCCGGCCGATCACCGCGATTTCCGATACGGTCGATGCGCCGGAGCGCGACATCACCAGATGCGCCGCCGCCAGCCGCGCCGCCATGTCGGTGAAGAAGGGCGACACCTCGGCCTCGATGTCAAGCGTGGCATAGGCCGCTTTCACCCGCGCCACATCGTCGGCGCGCGCCTGCTGGGTGATCGCCAGCCGCCTGCGCTGTGCATCGGAAAGCCGGGCGATCGCCGCCGGCACCGCATCGGAAAAGAACTGCGCGCCTTGGCTGCCGCCAAACACCAGAAATCGGAACGGCTCTTCACCGGCCGATGCGGCATAAGGCGTCTTCGCCGCTTCCAGCACTTGCGGCCTGACCGGATTGCCGGTGGTCACCGTCTTGACGCCTGTAGCACTTGTGTCTTCCGGTAGGAAACCACCGGCAATAGCGTCGACGCGGCCGGCGAGCGCCCGGTTGGCACGGCCCATCACAGCGTTCTGCTCGTGGATCAGCGTCGGCACCTTGCGCCGGGTCGCGGCATAGAGCGGCGGCAGCGTCGGATAGCCGCCGAAGCCGACCACGATGGCGGGCTTGACGCTGGCGATGACGGCCGATGCCTGCCGCACCCCGCGCCAGATTTTCCAAAATGCGGCGAGCACGGCAAAAGGATTTTTCGACCCCATCGTCGCCGACTGGATCGGATGGATGGCGGCCGCCGGGAACTGCCCGGCAAAGCGCTCGGCGCGTTCGTCCGTCGCCAGGTGCACCGCCCAGCCGCGCCCGGTCAGTTCGTGCGCCAGCGCCTCGGCCGGGAACAGATGTCCGCCGGTTCCGCCTGCCGCCAGAAGGATGACCCCCTTCGCCATCTCACTCCGCCGGCATCGCACGCGGCGACGGCATGAAGCCCAGCTGCTTGCGCTTTTCCGGGCGCTTGCGCGTCAGCGCCAGCACCATGCCCATCGAGATGGCGATCGCGATCTGCGAGGAGCCGCCGTAGGAGATGAACGGCAGCGTCATGCCCTTGGCCGGCATCAGCTGCAGATTGACGGCCATGTTGATGACCGACTGCAGGCCGAAGACCGTGACCAGGCCGCCAACCGCGTAGCGGGTGAAATCGTCCTGCTCCCTGAGCGCCGTGTTGAGACCGCGCAGCACGATGAAACCGAAGATGGACATGATGAAGAAACACATGATCAGCCCGAATTCCTCGCCGGCGACGGAGAAGACGAAGTCGGCGTGGCTGTCGGGGATGACCCGCTTGACAGTACCCTCGCCCGGCCCGACGCCGAACCAGCCGCCATTGATCAGCGCCTCGCGGCCCATGTCGACCTGGAACGTGTCGCCCTCGCCGGTCATGAAGCGGTCGATGCGGCCGGCAACGTGCGGGAACACCGCATAGGCAGCGAACACGCCGCCGACGCCGGCAGCACCCAGCGCGACGATCCACAGCCACGGCAACCCGGCCATGAAGAACATCACCCCCCAGGTGCCGAGCACCAGCATGGTCTGCCCAAGGTCAGGCTGCGCCACCAGCAGCGAGATGACCAGCGCAAGCAGCAACATGGCGAACAAATTGCCCGGAATGTCCGGCTGGCGCTTGTGCTCGGCGAACAGCCAGGCGCAGATGATGACGAAGGCCGGTTTCAGGAACTCGGACGGCTGGATCGAGAGGCCGGCAAGCGACACCCAACGCCGCGCGCCCTTCACCTCGACGCCGATATAGAGCACGGCCACCATCAAAAACAGCATGATGCACAGCATGACCAGCGCCATGCGCCGGATCTGCCTGGATTCAAGGAACGAGACGGCCAGCATCACCCCAAGTGCCGGAATGGTGAAGATAATCTGGCGCGTCGCGAAGTGGAAACTGTCTAGCCCGATGCGCTCGGCCACCGCCGGGCTTGCGGCGAAAGACAAAACGATGCCGAGCCCCATCAGCGACAGGAACGCCGCCAGGAACCACCGATCGATCGTCCACCACCAGGTCGCCACAGGGCTTTTGTCGAGACGGCTTTGCATTATCGTGTCCCTCCGATGGGCTTCACGCCATCAATGGCGGTTGCGGCTTGCCTGAACGCCTCGCCGCGGACTTCGAAATTCTTGAACTGGTCGAAACTGGCGCATGCCGGCGACAGCAGCACCACTGCCTCGCCGCTACTATCCCTGGCCGCATCGCGGGCGGCGTGTTCGACTGCCGCCGCCAACGTGCCTGATATCTCGTAGCGCACCGCTTCGCCCAGCGTCGCCGAAAAGGCCGGTGCGGCTTCGCCGATCAGATAGGCCTTGGCGATGCGCGGGAAGAAGCCGCGTAATGGCTCGATGCCGCCCTCTTTCGGCAGGCCGCCGGCAATCCAGTAGATACGCGCAAAGCTCGACAGCGCCGGTGCAGCGGCATCGGCATTGGTCGCCTTGGAATCGTTGACGAACAGCACATGCCCTTTGCGGCCGACCTGCTCCATGCGGTGCGCCAGCCCAGGGAAACTCTCCAGTCCGGATTGGATCTCGCCGAGCTCGAGCCCGACCGTGAGGCAGGCGGCGGCGGCGGCCAGCGCGTTCTGCGCATTGTGCTGGCCGCGCAACGAGCCGATGCCTTCGAGGAAGGCGACACGGCTGTAGCGGCCGTGCACGGCTTCCATTAAGTTGGTGCCGTCAGCGAAATAGCCGTCGGTCAGCGGCAGCCGCTTGGAGATGCGGATGACCTGCCGGCCGGCCCGCTCCAGCCGATCGGCGATCTGGGCGCACCAGGAATCGTCGACACCGATGATTGCCGTCTCGCTGCCGGCCACCAGCCGCTCCTTGATCGAGGCGTAGTGTTGCATCGTGCCATGGCGGTCGAGATGGTCCGGCGTCAGGTTGAGCAGCACACCGGCCGTCGGGTTGATCGAAGGGGCAAGATCGATCTGGTAGGAAGAGCACTCAACCACATAATGCCGTTCAGGCTGCGGCGGATCGAGCGTCATCACTGCGCGGCCGATATTCCCGCCCATCTGCGTGTCGCGCCCAGCCGATTTTAGGATGTGCGCCGTCAGTGCCGTGGTCGTCGACTTGCCGTTGGTGCCGGTAATGGCAATGAAAGGTGCTGCCGGTGCCAGCAGCATCCGCTCGCGGCAGAAAAGCTCGATGTCGCCGATGATCTCCACGCCTGAGCCCCGCGCCAACTCGACGGTCCAGTGTGGCTTGGGATGCGTCAGCGGCACGCCGGGCGACAGCACGAAGGCGGAAAACCTCGCCCAGTCCGCACCGCGCAGGTCCGCTGTCGTGATGCCGACCGCGCCGGCCTTGGCGACGCTGTCGGGATTGTCGTCCCAGGCCAGCACATCCGCGCCGCCCTCGATCAGCGCGCGCGCCGTGGCAATCCCCGAGCCACCGAGCCCGAAGAGCGAAACGCGCTTGCCTGAAAAGGATGCGGCGGGGATCAAGCGGCCTCCTATCTGAGCTTCAGGGTCGACAGGCCGACCAGCGCCAGGATGACGGCGATGATCCAGAAGCGGATCACCACCTGGCTTTCGGTCCAGCCGAGCTTTTCGAAATGATGGTGGATCGGCGCCATCAGGAAGACGCGCTTGCCGGTCATCTTGAAGTAGCCGACCTGGATGATGACCGAGAATATCTCGACGACGAACAGACCGCCGACGATGACCAGCACGATCTCGTGCTTGGTCGCCACCGCGACCGTGCCGATCAGCCCACCCAGCGCCAGCGAGCCGGTGTCGCCCATGAAGATCGCCGCCGGCGGCGCATTGAACCAGAGGAAGCCGAGACCGGCGCCGATCACCGCTCCAAGGACCACCGCAAGTTCGCCGGTGCCGGGCACGAAATGGATCTGCAGATATTCGGCGAACACCGCGTTGCCAGAGAGATAGGCGATGACGCCGAAGGATGCGGCCGCGATCATGATCGGCACGATCGCCAGCCCGTCGAGACCGTCGGTCAGGTTCACCGCATTGCCGGCGCCGACGATGACGAAGCACGAGAACGGGATGAAGAACCAGCCGAGATTGACGAGAAACTCCTTGGCGAAAGGGAATGTCAGCGATGACGAGAACGGCGCCTGGCCGTTATGCATGATCACCCAGGCGGCGATGCCGGCGATAACGAATTCGAGCCCCAGCCGCGCCTTGCCGGAAAAGCCGAGATGCGATTGCTTGGTTACTTTGAGATAATCGTCGTAAAAGCCGATCGAGCCGAATCCCAGCGTCACCAGCAGGACCACCCAGACGTAGATGCTCGACAGGTTCGCCCACAGCAGCGACGAACCGACGATGCCGGACAGGATCATCAGTCCGCCCATTGTCGGCGTTCCCGCCTTCTTGAAATGCGTCTGCGGCCCGTCGGCACGGATCGGCTGGCCCTTGCCTTGCCGCAGCCGCAGCGAATTGATGATGGTCGGTCCGAAGATGAACACGATCAGCGCCGCTGTGATCAGCGCTCCGCCGGTGCGGAATGTTATGTAGCGGAAGACGTTGAAGACCGAGATCTTGTCCGCAAATTCGACGAGCAGTGTTAGCATGCGCTTGCGTCCCCCGGACCGATCCTAGGTCTGTCTGCTGGTTGTGGCTTCCGCCGGAAACTTGCCGAGCAACGCCTCGACCAGCTTTGAAAAGCCTATGCCCTTCGACGATTTGATCATGACCACGTCGCCGGGCTTCAATTCCGATAGAAGAACCGGTTTCAGATCTTCCGCACCGGCGCGGTATTCCGTCTTGATCTCGTCGGGCAAAACGTCGGCCAGCGCCCGCATTTCCGGGCCGCCGAGAAAGACCGTGCGCGTGTCGGTGCCGACGATCAGACCGGCAAGCGCGGCATGCAATTTCGCCGAATGGCTGCCGAGCTCGAGCATATCGCCGAGCACGGCAATGCGCCTGCCCTCGCCCGACACCGGCGTCGTGTTGAGCAGTGCCATTGCAGCGCTCATCGACGCCGGATTGGCGTTGTAGCTCTCGTCGATCAGTGTGATCGGCCCGTTGGGGTGACGCAACACATAGCGCTTGCCGCGTCCGCGTTCGGGCGAAAGATCGGCCAGCGCCTGCGCAACCCTGTTAACGTCGGCACCGACCAGATGCGCGGCACCAAGCACCGCGAGCACGTTCTGCACCATATGGCGGCCCGGCGCGCCGATCCTGGCGACAATCTCGTGCCCGCCAATCTTGGCGGTGATGACCGAGTGATCGGCATTGAGCTCGCATTTGATCAGTTTGAAGGTCGCCCGGGCATTCTCGCCGAACCCGTAGACATGCTCGACGCCGGCCTCTTTGGCCATCTTCTCCAGCAGCTTCCAGCGCGCATCGTCGCGGTTGAGAAGGGCGGCGCCACCGGGCTCCAATCCCTCGAAAACCTCTGCCTTGGCCTTGGCGATCTCGTCCAGGTTGCGGAAGAAGCCGAGGTGAGCGGCCGCGATCAACGTGACGATGGCGACATGCGGCCGGACCATCTTGACCAGCGGCCGGATCTCGTCGGGATGGTTCATGCCGATCTCGAAGACGGCATAGTCGCAATCCTGCGGCATGCGCGCCAGCGTCAGCGGCACGCCCCAGTGATTGTTGAACGACTGGGCCGATGCATGCACCGTACCGACCGCGGAGAGAGCGTGGCGTAGCGCTTCCTTGGTGGTGGTCTTGCCCGCCGATCCGGTCACGGCAATGACCCTGGCCTTTGAGCGTGCGCGCGCCGCAACGCCGAGCTTTTCCAGAGCGACAAGCACGTCCTCCACGACGATCATCGGTGCCGTCAGCCGCCCCAGCGACGGCAGCTTGCCCTCGGCGACGACCAGCACGCCGGCGCCCGCCTTGATAGCGGCGGTGACGAAATCATGGCCGTCCATGGCCTCGCCCTTGATGGCGAAGAAAGCGTCTCCCGGCTGCAGGCTGCGGCTGTCGATGGAAATGCCGGCGATGGCTTCAGGCATCGGACCGAGCGGCCGGCCATCCATGGCGGCAACCAGCGCCTCGGAGGTCCACAGATAGCTCACGCCGCTTGCTCCCGCAGCGCCGAGCGAACTTCCTCATGATCGGAAAAATGCAGCGTCTCGGTGCCGATGGTCTGGCCTTCCTCATGGCCCTTGCCGGCCACGATCAGCGTGTCGCCAGCGTGAAGCATCCCGACCGCCTCGTGGATGGCCTTGCGCCGGTCGCCGATCTCGATGGCGCCAGGTGCGGCTTCCAGGATCGCGGCGCGGATCGTCTCGGGTACTTCCGAGCGGGGATTGTCGTCGGTGACGATGACCACGTCGGCCAGTCTTGTGGCGATCTCGCCCATGATCGGCCGCTTGCCTCGGTCCCGGTCGCCGCCGCAACCGAATACGACGATGACGCGGCCGGTGGTAAAGGGGCGCACCGAAGCCAGCACGTTTTCCAGCGCATCCGGCTTGTGCGCGTAGTCGACATAGACCGGCGCGCCGTTGGCGGCCGTCCCGACAAGGTCGAGCCGTCCCGGCGCGCCCTTCAATTTCTCCAGCGCCATCAACGCTTTGGCAACAGATGTTCCAGTCGAAATGGCGAGTCCGGCCGACACCAGCGCATTTGCAATCTGGAAGTCGCCGGCCAGCGGCAAGTCGACTTCGTGGAGAACGCCGTCCGCTTCGACCTCGGCGCGCTGGCGGTGGCGCTCGTGCTCGACCCGCTTCAGCCGCAGGAAATCGCCGTGGCGGCCGACCGTCAGCACCTTCAGTCCCGCTGCCCGCGCCGCCTTGATCGTCGGCTCCGACCACGGGTCGTCGGCAAAGATGACCGCCGGCGCGCCCTTCGGCAGCAGCGCGTCGAACAGACGCAATTTGGCGCGATGATACTCCTCGACCGTCGGATGATAGTCCATATGGTCGCGGCCGAGATTGGTGAAGCCACCGGCCGCGAGCTTGACGCCGTCGAGCCGGCGCTGGTCGAGGCCATGGCTGGACGCTTCCATCGAGGCGTGGGTGACGCCGGCCTCCGCCAGCTCCTTGAGCAGCCTGTGCAGTGCCACCGGATCCGGCGTGGTCAGCGAGCCATATTCGTTGCGGCCCGGCGCCACCACGCCGGTCGTGCCGATCGAGGCGGCGGCAAAACCCGCCTGCTCCCATATCTGCCGGGTGAATGCGGCGACCGAGGTCTTGCCGCTGGTTCCGGTCACCGCGACCATGGTTTGCGGTTGCATGCCGAAAAAACGTGCAGCACTCAGCGCCAGTGCAAGGCGCGGATCGTCTACGACAAGAACCGGGACTGGCAGCCCGGCGACCGCACTGCCTTTGCCGACCACGATCGCTGCAGCGCCGCGGCTTGCGGCATCGGCTGCGTAGGCTGCGCCATCCGCCTTGGAGCCGGTGAGCGCGAAAAAGACGACGCCCCGTGTTACCTGGCGGGAATCCGACGAAATCCCTGTAACCTCCATGTCGAAGGAAGCTGTCCCCTCGACAGGCAGGATACCGGCTAGATTTTTCAGCTTCATCGAACCCCGTTCATCGCAACAAAATAGCGCGCAGTTGCCGGCGCGCCCCAAGAATCACTGATAGGAAACCAGCGTTGCACCATTTTCATGGCTGAAATCTGGCTTCACGCCAAGCATGGAAGCCGCACGTCGGATGATGTTTGCAGCCATGATGCCCGCGTTCGAGGCGGCCGTACCACCCATGCCGGGCTTTTCCGGCTTCGGTTCGTCGGCGATCGTAAGCACTATGTATTGCGGATCGTCCATCGGAAAAGCCGCAACGAAGGCATTGAAATTCTTTTCCTTCGAGTAACGGCCGTTGACAACCTTCTCCGCCGTTCCCGTCTTGCCGCCCACCCGGTATCCTGGCACCCGTGCATTGCGGCCGGATCCCTTTTCGGCATTGAGGGCATAGAGATAGCGCATGCCCTCGACCGTCTTGTCGCTGACCACTTTCTTGGCCACCGCCATCGCCTGCTCCTGCGTGCGCGGCAGGAAGGTCGGGTCCATCAGATAGCCGCCATTCATCAGCGCGGCGCAGCCGACCGCTGTCTGCAGCGGCGTCGTCGACACACCGTGGCCGAAGGCGATGGTGATCGAATTGACCTGCTTCCAGACCTTGGGCTCGGTCGGCCGAGCCACTTCCGGCAGTTCGGTCTGCATCTTCTCGAGGATTCCCAGGCGATGCAGGAATTCGCGGTGTCCGTCGATGCCAACCGCTTCGGCTTCCTTGGCAGAGCCGATATTGGAGGAGTAGATGAACACTTCCGGCACCGACAGTACCCGGCCCTTGCCATGGAAATCATGGATGGTTTGATGGCCGATCCTGATCGGGCGCGACGCGTCGAAGCGGCTTTGCAGCGTTATCTTGCCGGAATCGAGCGCCATAGCGGTGGTGAAGCTCTTGAAGGTCGACCCCATTTCATAGAGGCCGGCCGACATACGGTTGAGCCTGTCCTTGTCCTGCGCGTTATAGGGGTTGTTCGGATCGAAATCCGGAACCGACGCCATCGCCAGCACCTCGCCGGTCTTGACGTTGAGCACGACGGCGCCCGCCGCGATCGCGTGGTACTTTTCCATACCGGTGGCGACCTCATCGCGCACGATATGCTGGACGCGCAGGTCGATCGAGAGCTGCACCGGCTTCAAATCCTTGGCCACCGCCAGACCCGACGCCTGAAGGTCGCTCAAGCCTTGTTCGTCGATGTATTTCTCCATGCCGGAGATGCCCTGATTGTCGATGTTGGTGAGGCCGACAATGTAGGACGAGGTTTCGCCGGCCGGATAGAACCGGCGCTTTTCGGTGCGAAAGCCGAATCCGGGGATGCCGAGTTGCATGATGTCGGCCTGCTGCTTCGGCGTCAGTTGCCGCTGCAGCCAGACGAACCCGGCGCCGCTCTTCAGCTTGTTGTATGTCTGCTCGTAGTCGATCTCGGGAAGCACCGTCGACAGCTTTTCGATCGCCTCGTCGGCATCGACGATGCGGCGCGGTTCGGCAAACAGCGACGCGGTCTTGATGTCGGTCGCCAGCACTTCGCCGTTACGGTCGACGATGTCGGGTCGCGATGCCGTCACCCGGCTCTGCGGGCCGCCCGACAGGTCGGGATTCTGGAAACCCAGATAGACCAGCCGCCCGGCAATGGTCGAATAGATGCCGAAGAACACTGCCATCGTCATGACGATGCGGGTCCTGCCCTTGCCACCGGTCGCCTTGCGGGCACCTTCGACCACGATTGATCCGCCTGCACCGGGCTTCGAACCGCGCTTCAGCAGCCTGCCAATCTTTGGAAATCTGGCAGCCATTGGAAATCCGGTGATCATTGGACGACGCCTCCGGTCACCACGGGATCCTTGCCGCCGATATCGGCCATGCCGCCCAGCCGCTGCGATGAAAGGTCCTCGATATTGACGGGTTTCGCCGGCAGATCGTCCAGCCCGACGATCTGCCGCGCATTGACCGGCTCGAGTCCGAGTTGCGATTTGTAGATTTCGGTGAGCTTCTGCAGGCGCGACGGCTGGGTAAGCAGGCTCCAGTCCGCCTTGAGCAGGTCGATCGTGTCCTCCTCATAACGGATCTGCGCCTGGATCTTGTGCACTGCCGCCAGTTGCTCCTCGGCCTCGCGCTTGGTCTTGTAGGTCAGGGCGGCCGCCGAAACCATCACGGCGATCAGGACTATGTCGCTGGTACGAAACACGTGCTCACCTCTCTCCCGGTCGATCGGCGCCGGGAAGCTTTGGGCCAGGCAGTTTTGGCAGGCCGAAAATCGAAAAATCGCCGGCGCGCGCCGGCGCCTCTGTACGGATCGCAGCGCGCAGCCTTGCCGAGCGCGCCCGCGGATTTGCCGTTATCTCGGCATCGCCAGGCGTTACGCCGCCGCCCTTCTTGGTGAAGGTGGCGGTGCGCGCCTGCGCCTCGGGCAGGTGCCGCGATCCGGTCGCTGAATCGGCTCTGTCGGCGATGAAGCGCTTGACGATGCGGTCCTCCAGGGAATGGAAGGTCACCACGACAAGCCGCCCGCCCGGTTTCAGCACGCGCTCTGCGGCAAACAGTGCCTTGGCCAGTTCACCGAGTTCGTCATTGACGAAGATGCGCAGCGCCTGGAAAACGCGGGTGGCCGGATGGATCTTGTCCTTTGGCGCGCGACCGATATGCGTCTCGATGGCATCGGCAAGATCGAGCGTGCGCTGGAAGGGGCGTTTTTCGCGACGGCTCTCGATCATGCGGGCGATGCGCCCGGCATGGCGTTCCTCGCCGAGAAAACCGAAGATGCGGGCAAGATCGCCCACCTTGAAGGTGTTCACGACGTCGGCGGCGCTCAGGCCCGCCTGCGCCATGCGCATGTCGAGCGGCCCATCGGCCCGGAACGAAAAGCCGCGCTCCGGCTGGTCGATCTGCATGGAGGAGATGCCGATGTCGAGCACGACGCCATCGGCACTTTCAACCTGTTCGTCGAGCGTCGAGAACGGTGCCTGGACAAGCCTGAGCTTGCCGCCGGACTGCTGTTCAAGGGCCCGCCCCGCCGCGATCGCATCCGGATCGCGGTCGATGGCGACGACCGAGGCTCCGCTTGCCAGAATGGCCTTCGTGTAGCCGCCGGCACCGAACGTGCCGTCGACGATCACCTCGCCTTTTGTCGGCGCCAGCGCCTCCAGAACTTCGGCAAGGAGGACCGGAATGTGACGGGCTGGTCCGCCAACGGCATGAACTTCATCGCCGTCGCCCGCCATCATTCCGGCCGCTCCTCGGGCTTCGTCCCCTGCCGAAGCTGCAAAAGCCGGGCGCGTGCTTCCGTCCCATAGGCGCTGAGCCGTCCCGGCTCCCAGATCTGAAAGAAATTGCCGCGGCCAACGAAGGCCACTTCCGCTGAAATGCCGGTATGCTCGCGAATGAAATCGCTCATCGTGATACGGCCGTCCTGGTCGAGCTTCAGAAACGTTCCATCGCCATGGCAGAAGAACGACATGTCGTCCGCCGTCTGCAGGAACGGGTCTTCCTGGGCGATGCGCTGCTCGTAGCGATCGAGCAGGTCGAGCCCACCGACATCCATCGCCGGGCGATCCAGGCAGCGTAGCGCATAAAGTTCCGAATAGCCGCGTTTCTGCACAACGGCACGGAAATGCGCCGGCACGGACACCCGTCCCTTCGCATCGATCCTGTTCACCGCGTTCGACAGAAACCGGTCCATTACGCGTTACGGCCGCTTGCGCCGCCGCACCCCTCTGCATCTTCCTGTCCGCGCCGCCCCGGCCCGGTCGACGTCCAAAACCCGCTTCGTTGTGACGGGCGAACGCAGGCAAACGCGCAGCCGCCGCGGCTGCCCGATTGGCGTACGCTTCACCCTGACACGGAACGAAGGCTCGAGTATCGGAATGGGATATCATGGGGTGTTATGGGCGTCAACGGGAACAGTTTTCAAAACGCGCCTGCCACGACTGGGGAGAGCAGCTTTGACGGCACTCCCGTCTTTATCCTCTATTAAGCCTAACGAAGCGTTTAGAGCCGTGTGGCCCAACCGGAGCCGACTTGCTGCGGATCGCTGCCGCGCATAGCCTCGGCATCCCTTTTCCGGTCAGTAACGAGGTTGAAACCATGTCCGAAACAGCCAAGTCACGCGCCGCGGCACTTCCCCATCTGCGCCGCGGCGGGCTGGCCAAGGGCGACCCGATCCCCTTGCCCCTGACGATGGCCGCCATCTTTCATGCGCCCGGCGACGCCACCGGCTTCGATCAATATGGCCGCTTCAGCAATCCAACCTGGGATGCGGTCGAGCACATGCTGGCGCATCTGGAAGACGCCCCATGCGTCGCCTTTCCCTCGGGGATGGCTGCCATCTCGGCAGTATTTTTAGGCCTGCTCAAAGCCGGCGACCGTATCCTGCTGCCGTCCGACGGCTATCACACGACGAGAGCGCTGGCAGAGCGCTTCCTGAAGTCCTTCGGCGTCGCTTATGATGTCCGGCCGACGTCGAGCTTCCTCGACGGCGGCTTCGACGGATACCGGCTTGCCTTCGTCGAAACGCCCGCCAACCCGGGACTGGATATATGCGACATCGCAGCCGTCGCCGAAGCCGTGCACAAAGCGGGTGCGGGGCTTGTGGTCGACAACACGACGATGACGCCTTTCGGCCAGCGCCCGCTCGATCTCGGCGCAGACATCGTCATTGCCGCCGACACCAAGGCACCAAACGGCCATTCCGATGTGCTGTTCGGCCATGTCGCCAGCCGCGACGCGGACATTATCTCGAGGGTGACCGACTGGCGCGAGACGTCGGGCGCCATCCCCGGGCCGTTCGAGGCATGGCTGGTGCATCGCGGCCTCGAAACGCTGGACGTGCGCTTCGACCGCATGTGCGCTTCCGCCGAAATGATAGCGCGACGACTGAAAAACCATCGCGCGATCAGCGGCTTGCGCTTTCCGGGACTGGAGAGCGATCCATCGCACAATCTTGCCCGCGCCCAGATGGAGCGCTTCGGTTTTCTCATCTCCTTCGTGCTCGCCTCGGAGGACAAGGCCGAGGATTTCATCAACAACTGCGCCTTGATGCAGGCAGCGACTTCGTTCGGCGGCGTACACACTTCGGCCGAACGGCGATCAAAAAGGGGAGATGCCGTTCCCCCCGGCTTCGTTCGCCTGTCGATCGGCTGCGAGCCGGTGGAAGAGCTTTGGCAGGCGATCGAGGCGTCGCTGGACGCAATCGGTGGCTGAATCGGCAATCACGAACTTAGATCGTCGGCGTCGATCTTGCGCCGGCCGTGCAGCACGCGAATGATTTCGATCGCCTCTTCGCGGACACGATACAAGGTGAGGTATTCGCCGACGATCAGGTGACGGATTCCGGTTGCGATGTCTTCGCGCGGGGCACCTGAGAAGGGATAAGTGGCCACTTGCTGCCAGCGGGCTTCGATCCGATCGAGCAATCGATCGGCTGCAGCCTCGTTGTCTTGCGCAACATGAAGCCAGATCGCGATCAAATCCTCTTCCGCATTTGCGGTTCGGATGATGGGCAGCAAATTCATGCCGCGCTGTCGGGTTTCAATCGTCTCCGCGCTTCGGCCTTTATTTCGTCGATCGACGCAAACCGTCCCGGCCCGCTGTCGATCCCTTCCTGCACCAGCTTGCGCAATTCCTCGACCGTGTAGCCGAGCAGGTCGCGCCGGTCCTTCCATTGCCGCAGCGCGTCGCGGATCACCTCGCTCGCCGAGGCATATTCGCCGGCGGCGACCACGTCGTCGACCACCGCCGCCAATTCCGGCGACAGCGTGATGCTGCGTTTATCGACCTGTCCCATGACGCGCTCCTGAATACCGTCATCCAAATGGTACGATTTAATCGCACCATTTTCAAGGAATGCCGCGCTTAATTGCGGGTCGAAAACTGAACCAACGGCTGCGCCCGAAGACGCAACCTGCTGATATCAGGAGATTTCCTTTTATCGGGGAAAACTGCCAGCTGGCCTGTAAGCCGGGTTCTGTATGGCCCTCGCCGCTTACACGGCGAGAACGTGGCGGCCATTCATCTTGGGCGCATGTTGCCATACGCCTCACGCAACCTACCCGGACGGTGAGCCGGAAACAGCCCTCGAGGGTTTCCCCTCGCACCGCCCCTATTCGGTCTTGCTCCCGGTGGGGTTTACCGTGCCGCTCCTGTTGCCAGTCGCGCGGTGGGCTCTTACCCCACCCTTTCACCCTTGCCACGATTGGATCGTGGCGGTTTGCTTTCTGTGGCACTTTCCCTGGGGTCGCCCCCGCCGGCCATTAACCGGCACCGTGTCTCCATGGAGCCCGGACTTTCCTCACCCGCAGCCTTTCGGCTTCGCGGGTGCGGCCGCCCGGCCAGCTGGCAAGGCGTATAAAGGGGTTCAGGCCCGAAAACGCAAACGAAAAAGCAAGTTGTCGCTTGTCAGGCGGGCGCTCCAAGTGCAGCCAGTTGGACCTTGACCTTGCCGCAATAGGCTGCGGACACCGGGTTCATCCGTGTGGCGGCATGGCCGGCATTGTATTTCAGGATCGTGCCGCAGGTCGTGCCGCCGCCGAGATCCCGCGCCATGGCGAGGTACTTCATGCCGTATTTGATGTTGGTATCTGGATCATAGAGGCCCTGAACCGAACCGCTATAGCCCATCATCCGCGCCGTCGCCGGCTTGATCTGCATCAGGCCGATCTCGCCGGCGCTGCCGACCTGGTTCGGTTGGTAGTTGCTTTCGATCTTGATGACGGCGTTGGCGAGCGACACCGGGACGCCATAGCTGGCGGCATAACGCGCAATGATCGCCGAATACTGTCCGCTGGCGCCGACTACCACCGCCTGAGGCGCTGGCCTGCTCTTCGGAGCGACTGACGCCGTTGCCATGTGGTCGATGCTTTTGCGGTTACGCTTCACATAGTGTTTTGAGATTGTCTTTCTTGCAGCGGTTGGCTTTTTCGCAGGGGCCGGCTTTTTCGTCCTTACCGCGGTTGCTTGTTCCACTTTTGCGGTGGCGGTCTTCTCTACTTTTGCACCACGGGTGGCTTTCGGCACGGCGGTTTTGCCGGCTGCGGCACTGAAGCCCTGATCGGCCCGCTGGCTCAGCGGTGCGCTGTTTGCCGCACTGAAGGCAAAAGTCATTACGCCGGCAGCAATGGCTGCCGTTAAAACGGTCAATTTCTGCATGTGATCCTGTTCTGTTTGATCTGCACAAAGAACTTCGCGCAGATACCCTCAATCAACATCGGAACATTTGGGGGATAGACGTCCGACAATCTGTACGGATCGCCTTTGACGACGGAATTGGCGCCAAAGAAGGCGACGCAAGTTACTTTGAGTAACAGATTGTAATTTTTAAGCTGGCAAAAGATTATTTGAGAGAGGCTATCCTTACGGAAGCGAGCAGCCTTTCCAGCGTGCGGATCGTCGATCCATCAGCCATGCCATCGACCAGGCGCTGCCGGAAATGCCGCTGAAATGCCTCTACCACGATTTCGGTCTGCCGATCGAAGGCGCCGGTGATCTCGACGCCATAACCATAGAGCGCCAGCATCGACTGCAGCGCCTCTACCTCGGCGCCGGTATCGCCTGGCTTCAGCACGGCGCCGCGCCGGATCGGTGCTGCCGGCACAACATGGCCGATACCGACGGCAAACAAGGCCTTCCATGGAAATTTCTCGCCTGGATCGACCTTGCGCCCCGGTGCCACGTCGGAATGGGCAAGCACCCGCTGCGCCGGAATGGAATGGCGCTCGATGATGCCGGCGCACAGGCCGATCACCGCACCGATCTGCGGTTTTGCAAAGTTGCGATAGCCGAGCGTATGCCCCGGATTGACGATCTCGATGCCGATCGAACAGGAGTTGATGTCGCTCTGTCCGAACCACGAGCTCTTGCCGGCATGCCAGGCGCGGTCGCTTTCCCTTACCATCTGAACAATGCGGCCGTCCTCATGGACCAGGTAGTGCGACGAGACCTCGCTTGCCGGATCGCACAACCATGCCTCGGCACCGGCGCCGGTAGCCATGCCGGTGTAGTGCAGCACGATCATATCGGGTCCGAGCGTCCCGCGCCGTGGTCCGAAATTCGGCGATACCCTGACCTCGGCGCTCGGCTCATCGGGCGGAAAGCCGCTCATGCGTGCCGCAGGCCTCGCTCGATCATTTCATAGGCCGCGTTGATCGCCGCCAGCCTGGTCGTCGCGATCTTGATGAATTCCTGCGGCAGGCCGCGTGCGATCAGCCGGTCCGGATGATTGTCGGAGACCAGCTTGCGGTAGCGCCTGCGGACCTCCTCGAACGGCTTCCCGCGCTCGATGCCGAGCACAACATAGGGATCGGCGGCACCCAGATCGACATGCCGGGCCAGGATGCTCTGGTAATGCGCCTCATCGATGCGGAATATCTCGGCGATGCGATGCAGGAATTCGCCCTCGCGCTCATGCACCAGCCCGTCGGCCTTGGCGATGTGGAACAGCCCGTCGAGTATATCCTCGAGCATCAGGCAGTTCGAATGGCCCGAACCGCAAAGCTGCGCCATCCGCTCGGCATAGGTCTCGAAACCGGCAATGTCGCGTTTGGCCAAATCGTAGAGCCGCGCCACATTGCGCCTCTGTTCCTTCGGCACCTCGAATATTTCCTGGAAGGCGCGCACCTCGTCTTGCGTGACGATGCCGTCTGCCTTGGCCATCTTGGCCGACAGGGCGATCATCGCCACCGAGAAGGCGACGCGCCGGCGCAGATCGGCATCGCCGGAGAAAACCGTGCGCACGGCCTCGACCACTTCGGCGACGCCTGACGACGCTGAAGATGAAACGCGTGTGACGAAGTCGCCAAGGCGGTCCCAAATCGACATGGGGGCTTCATAGGACCAACCACCCATCGCTATCAAGCCAAGACAGTGCCGCAGGGGCTGGCCCAATCGATTTGGCGCAATGCCTGAGGCGGCTGGCGCCAGCGCTCACGTCGTCGCACTCGGCCGCCAGGCGCTGGTATCGTAAGCAGCAGAAAGGCCGGCCTGTGAGGCCAGCCTTTCCTTGGCTGTCACATTGACTACTGAGCCGGAGCAGCCGGCGCAGGCGCAGGTGCCGGAGCCGGCTCGGCAGGCTTGTTGGCGTCAGGAGCAGCCGGCTTCATCGTCTGGTCGGATGCCGGCGGGTTGGTGCTCTGCGTCGTGGTGTTGTCGGTGCCGCTGTTGCTGCAGGCGGCAAGGCCAAGCAACGCAAGCGCCGACACCGACGCAAGAATGAGTTTCTTCATGATATCTCTCCTCTAATCACGCCTCCGTTACCGCCGGCGGTCGAGGACACAATGCGTAAGCTGCGCATGAGTTTCGTAACGTTGCATTTCTGCCTGTAACATATTCCAATCACTTGACGATTGCCGGTCAGGGCCTCGCGAGCTAACAGATCGAACAGGGAAAAATCCCGGGAGCGCCGCTGTGACTGCAAAATGGGATTTCTGGATCGACCGCGGCGGCACCTTCACCGATGTCATCGGCCGTGACCCGCAAGGCGCGCTGCACCCGCGCAAGCTGCTGTCCGAGAATCCCGAAGCCTATGCCGACGCTGCCATCCAGGGCATTCGCGATTTGCTCGGCGTCCAACCCGGCGCTCCAATCCCCTCCGCTCTGATCGGCGATGTCAAGATGGGCACCACGGTTGCCACCAATGCGCTTCTCGAGCGCAAGGGCGACCGTGTGCTGCTGCTCATCACCAAAGGCTTCCGCGATGCGCTGAGGATTGCCTATCAGGCCAGGCCAGATATCTTTGCCAAGCAGATCATCCTTCCCGAACAGCTCTATGAGCGCGTCGTCGAGATCGACGAAAGGGTTCGCGCCGACGGCAGTGTCGAGCGCCTGCTCGACATTGCTTCGGTACGCCCGGCTATTGAGCAAGCCAAGGCGGACGGCATCGATGCGGTCGCGATCGTCTTCATGCATGCCTGGAAACATCCCGATCACGAAAAGGCAGTTGCGAAGGTCTGCAGAAAACTCGGATTTTCGCAGGTCTCGGTCAGTCACGAGGTCTCGCCGCTGATCAAGCTGGTCGGCCGCGGCGACACCACCGTGGTCGACGCCTACCTGTCGCCGATCCTGGCTAGGTATGTGCAAAGAGTGGCAAAGGAACTGGGCGTCCTCTCCCCCCTTGAGGGGGAGATGTCGGCGGAGCCGACAGAGGGGGTCGTTGCGGCAGTGCTCGACGCCCCTGTGGTGCCTTCTGACAGGACCCCCTCTGGCCGCTTTGCGGCCATCTCCCCCTCAAGGGGGGAGAGTAGGTCGAACCCAGTCGAGCCGACCCCACCCGGCGGCTTCGCCGCCACCCTCCCCTCAAGGGGGAGGGAAAGCCCTCGCCTCATGTTCATGATGTCGTCGGGCGGCCTCACCGCCGCCGACATGTTCCAGGGCAAGGATGCGCTGCTGTCCGGCCCGGCCGGCGGCGTCGTCGGCATGGTCGAGACGGCAAAACTCGCCGGTTTCGGCAAGGTCATAGGCTTCGACATGGGCGGCACCTCCACCGATGTCGCCCATTACGATGGCGACTACGAGCGCGCCTTCGACACCGAGGTCGCCGGCGTGCGCATCCGCGCGCCGATGATGCGCATCCACACCGTCGCTGCAGGCGGCGGCTCGATCCTGCATTACGAGGCCGGCCGCTTTCGCGCCGGGCCGGATTCGGCCGGCGCCAATCCCGGCCCGGCCGCCTATAGGCGCGGCGGCCCGTTGGCCGTCACTGACGCCAATGTCATGCTGGGCAAGCTGCGGCCCGAGTTCTTCCCGGCTATTTTTGGACCGGGCCAGGACGAACCGCTCGACGTCCAGATGGTTCGCGAAAAATTCGCGGCCCTTGCCGCCGAGATCGGCGACGGCCGCTCCCCGGAAACCATCGCCGAAGGGTTCATCACTATCGCCGTCGAAAACATGGCCAACGCCATCAAGAAGATTTCGGTGCAGCGCGGCTACGATGTCACCGAATACCTCCTGAACTGCTTCGGCGGCGCCGGCGGCCAGCACGCTTGCCTGGTCGCCGATGCGCTCGGCATGGAGGCGGTGCTGATCCATCCCTTCTCAGGCCTGCTCTCGGCATACGGCATCGGCCTATCCTCTGTATTTGCGTCACGCCAGCAGGCGCTGCTGAAGCCGCTGGCGGACAATTCCGGGCCAGCGATCGATGAACTCATCGCAACGCTGCGCAAAGCCGTCATCGACGAACTCGCCGCGCAAGGCATCAGCGAAGACGCGGTCGTCTCGAGACCGGTGCTGCAGATCCGCTACGACGGCACCGATACCGCGCTGCCTGTGAACTTCGGGCACGGCTCGATTGCGCAGGCCAAGGCGGACTTCGAATCGGCGCACAAGGCACAGTTCGGTTTCGTCTATGACGACAAGCCGATGATCGTTGAGTCGATCGGCGTCGAAGGTACCGATACCGGCGGCACCGGCCGCGACGAAAGCGATTCAGTTGTTGAATACATGGCCGCAAATCCTTCCGGGAACCGGAAAATCTTTGTCGACGGCGTCTGGCGCGACGCCGGCATTTTCCCTCGCGAAACGCTGAAGCCTGGTAACAAGATCGCCGGCCCCGCTTTGATCATCGAGCCTAACCAGACCATCGTCGTCGAGCCGGGCTGGCAGGCCGAGATCACCGCCAAGAACCACGTATTGATGCGGCGCGTCGAGAAGAAGCGCCGACACGCCGCACTCGGCACCGAAGCCGATCCGGTGATGCTGGAGGTTTTCAACAACCTGTTCATGTCGATCGCCGAGCAGATGGGCGTGACGCTGCAGAACACCGCCTATTCGGTCAATATCAAGGAGCGCCTCGACTTCTCCTGTGCCGTTTTCGACCGGAATGGCGCGCTGGTCGCCAACGCGCCGCATATGCCGGTGCATCTCGGCTCGATGGACCGCTCGGTGGAAACCATCATCCGGCTCAACTCCGGCGACATCCGTCCCGGCGACGTCTTTGCGCTGAACGCGCCTTACAATGGCGGCACCCATCTGCCTGATATCACAGTGGTGACGCCGGTGTTTTCCCTCCCCCTTGAGGGGAGGGTGGCCGCGAAGCGGCCGGGTGGGGTCCTCGCAGAAGGCACCACAAGTGCGGCGAGATCTGCCGCAACGACCCCCGCCGGCGGCTGGGCCGCCACCTCCCCCACAAGGGGGGAGATCGGCCAATCGCCGAAGATCCTCTTCTACGTCGCCTCGCGTGGCCATCATGCCGACATCGGCGGCACCGCGCCCGGCTCGATGACGCCGCTTGCCACAACCGTCGACGAGGAAGGCGTGCTGTTTGACAATTTCCGCATCGTCGATCGCGGCCGGTTCCGCGAGAAGGACCTGGAGACGCTGCTCACCGACCACCCCTACCCGGCGCGCAATCCGCACCAGAACATCGCCGACCTCAAGGCGCAGATCGCCGCGAACGAAAAGGGCGTCGCCGAGCTGCGCAAGATGGTCGCCCATTTCGGCCTCGATGTGGTCGAAGCCTATATGGGCCATGTCCAGGACAATGCCGCCGAAAGCGTGCGCCGCGTTCTGGAGCGGCTGCCCGACAGTTCCGAATACGAATACCCGACCGACACCGGCCAAATGATCAAGGTGAAGATATCGGTCGACCGGCGGAAGCGCGAAGCGACCGTCGACTTCACCGGAACGTCGCCGGTGATGAAGAACAATTTCAATGCGCCAGAGCCGGTCGCCCGAGCCGCTGTGCTTTATGCCTTCCGCGTCATGGTCGAAGACAACATCCCTATGAATGCCGGATGTCTGCGGCCGATCAACATCATCATTCCCGACGGCTCGATGCTGAAACCCGCCTATCCCGCGGCAGTCGTCGCCGGTAATGTCGAGACCTCGCAACACGTCACCAACGCGCTATTCGGCGCCATGGGCGCGATGGCCAATGCGCAGGGCACGATGAACAATCTCACCTTCGGCAACAAGCAGTACCAGTATTACGAGACGATCTGCTCGGGCTCGCCGGCCGGCCGGATGAACGACGGCCGCGGTTTTGCCGGCACCTCCGGCGTCCACACCCATATGACCAATTCGCGCCTGACCGATCCGGAAGTGCTGGAACTGCGTTTCCCGGTATTGCTGGAGGATTTTCATATCCGCGAAGGCTCCGGCGGCGAAGGCAAATGGAATGCCGGCGACGGCACCAGGCGCACTATCCGCTTCCTCGAAAAAATGGAATGCGCGATCCTGTCCTCGCATCGCAACCGCCCGCCGCGGGGACTGGACGGAGGCGGCGATGGCGAGGCCGGTTCGACCAAGGTCCGCCGCAAGACCGGCGCGATCGAGACGCTGAAAGCCTGCGATCAGACCATCCTCGACGCTGGCGAGGCGGTCATCGTGACGACGCCGACCCCAGGTGGATTTGGCAAGGCCTGAACTCGCGTCAACAGGCTGTCACCGGCCTGTCATCACCCTGCGCTACCCGCTTGCGGCAACGCAAACGGGGAATCGCCTTGCCATGACGGACATTTCTGGGGACCTGGTTTTTCGCCGCGGCAAGGAAGTCGGCAAGGCCGTCTACCAGAACCGCCCGCTGTCGAAAGCCGGCATCTCCGAGCGCCTGTTCGCCTTCCTGTTCTCCGGCCTCGTCTATCCGCAGATCTGGGAAGACCCCGAAATCGACATGGACGCGATGCAGCTCGGGACGGGCCACCGCATCGTCACCATTGCCTCAGGCGGCTGTAACATCCTTGCCTATCTCACCCGCTCGCCGGAAAGGATCGATGCCGTCGACCTCAACGCTGCCCATATCGCGCTGAACCGCATGAAGCTCGAAGCCGTCCGTCACCTGCCGTCGCAGGGCGACCTGTTCCGTTTCTTCGGCGCGGCTGAGACCGGGCACAATTCACAGGCCTACGATCGCTTCATCGCACCGCATCTCGACCCGGTCAGCCGCCATTATTGGGAGCGCCGCAACTGGCGCGGCCGTCGCCGCATCGCTGTCTTCGACCGCAATTTCTACCAGACCGGCCTGCTTGGCCTGTTCATCGCCATGGGCCATCGCACCGCAAAATTTTTCGGCGTCGACCCGGCCGGCATCATGGACGCCAAGAGCATCGCCGATCAGCGCCGCTTCTTCGACGAAGAGCTGGCGCCGGTCTTCGAAAAACCGCTGCTGAAATGGGCGACATCGCGAAAGGCTTCGCTGTTCGGCCTCGGCATTCCGCCGGCCCAATACGATTCGCTGATCACCTCGGGTGACGGCACCATGGCCAGCGTGCTGAAGGCACGACTGGAAAAGCTCGCCTGCGATTTTCCGCTGAAGACCAATTATTTCGCCTGGCAGGCTTTCGCCCGCCGCTACCCTGATCCGGGCGAGGCCGCCCTGCCCGCCTATCTCGAAAAGCGCAACTACAAGACGATCCGCAACAATGTCGATCGCGTTGCCATCCACCACGCCAATCTGATCGAGTTCCTTGCCGGCAAGGATGCCGGCTCGGTGGATCGCTTCGTGCTGCTCGATGCACAGGACTGGATGACCGACCACCAGCTCAATGGTTTGTGGGCCGAGATCACCCGAACCGCCTCCACCGGCGCCCGCGTCATCTTCCGTACCGCCGCGGAACCCAGCCTGCTGCCCGGCCGCGTCTCGAATTCGCTGCTCGACCAGTGGCGCTACGAGAACGACGCCTCGCGCGAGTTTTCGGCGCGCGACCGCTCGGCCATCTATGGTGGCTTCCATCTCTATGTGAAGCGGTCCGCATGAGCACGACCGAATTGCCGGCCAGCCATGCCCAGCTGATGGACGGCGTCTACCGCTGGCAGCGTCATATCTACGACCTGACCCGCAAATACTATCTGCTCGGCCGCGACCGGCTTATCGCCGGACTGGATGTGCCGGCCGGCGGCACCGTGCTCGAGCTCGGCTGCGGCACCGGCCGCAACATCATCCTCGCCGCCCGCCGCTATCCCGGCGCGCGCTTCTTCGGCCTCGATATTTCGGCCGAGATGCTGGAGACGGCCACTGCCGCCCTCGCGCGCGAAGGCCTCTCCGGCCGCGTCACCCTGGCGTGCGGCGACGCCACCGATTTCGACGCGAAAGCACTGTTCGGCGTCAAAAGTTTCGACCGCATTTTTGTCTCGTATTCGCTGTCGATGATTCCCGGCTGGGAGAAGACAGTGTTCGCGGCTCTTGCTGCCCTGTCACCGGGCGGCTCGCTGCACGTCGTCGATTTCGGCCAGCAGGAGGCCCTGCCCGGCTGGTTCCGCACGCTGCTGCGCGGCTGGTTGAGAAAATTCCATGTCCAGCCGCGTGAAGCCCTGCGCGACGTCCTGGAATCGGAATCTGCGAGAGTTGGTGCAAGCCTTCGATTCAGAACACTTTATCGCGGCTACAGCTGGCTCGCCGTGATCAAGATCGCCATCTAACATCAATTTTGGCGTGGAAGGTTTTGGGGCTCCAATCCTAAATGGGGGCCGTGGCTGAAATCAGTTAATTGGCTAAATCACACATTGCCATGTGACCCAAGGAGTGGTACATTATCTCCTCGCCGGAAGCATGGGATGATCATCGGATTTAGAGATGGATGGCTGCGGGCTTTCTTCGTGGACGACACCCATTCCCGCAATATTCCGTCCGATCTCGAAAGCCGCTTGTTCCGCAAGCTCCAGATGATTGACGACGCGGCGATCGATCAGGATTTGCGTGTGCCGCCCAGCAACCATTTCGAGAAGTTGCGCGGCAATCTCGAAGGCTTCCATTCGATCCGCGTCAACAAACAATGGCGGCTGGTCTTCCGCTGGGACGGGGGCCGGGGCGAGGCGTCGGACATCTATCTCGACGACCACAGCTATATATATAAGTGAGGTGAGACATGTTGATGACCGCACGCAAGCCAGCAACGGTTGGCGAAATTCTTACGGAAGAATTCATGCAACCACTCGGCCTGACACAGGCGGCTTTGGCCGAAGCTATGAGCGTCCAGCGCAAGCATGTGAACGAATTGTGCAACGGCCGCCGCAACGTGACGGCGGCTACCGCGCTCATTCTGGCGCGGGTGTTTGGCAACAGCCCGGATTTCTGGTTGAACGTCCAGCGCCGTAACGATCTTTGGACGGTTATGAATTCACCCGACGAGCGGGCGCGTGTTGATCGCGCCAAGCCTTTGACGACAGCCGCATAGACAAGACTGCGACCGCCGCATTCCTCAGTGCAGCGCCTTGACCAGCGCCGCCACCATCACCTGCGGCCGATAGCCGAGCCTGGCCGGCGTCAGCCCGAGCCGCACCACAACCAGCTGCTCGGAGGGGATGATGGCGACCGTCTGCCCGTCATGTCCCTCCATCCAGTAGGTGTCCTTCGGCAGACCTGCGGCAACGCCGGCGCCGGGGTTTTCTTCGTCGCCCGGTCCTTCTATCCATAATTGCCCCTTGCCGTAGACCTTCGAGGCAGTTGCCGGTTCCCGCATCCAGTCGACGAAGCCGGCGGGCAGGATCTCCTTGCCGTTCCAGACGCCGCCCTGCAGCAGGAACTGGCCGAAGCGCGCCCAGTCGCGTGCCGTGGCATAGAGATAGGACGAGCCGACGAAGGTGCCGTGCTCGTCGACCTCAAGCACAGCGCTGTGCATACCGAGCGGATCGAACAGCGCGGTCCTCGGCCACGCCAGTGCCTTGTCCTTGTCGCCGATTGCGTCCTGCCACAATCGGGACAGCATCACCGCCGTGCCGCTCGAATAGGAAAACACCTTGCCGACCTCGCCGGTCAGCGGCTTGGATCCGGCAAAGCCGGCCATGTCCGGTTCGAGGTAGAGCATGCGCGTTACGTCGGCGACGTCGCCGTAATCCTCGTTGAATTCCAGCCCGCTCGACATCGCCATCATGTCGGCGAGGCTGATCACGGCGCGGCCATCTCCCTTCCAGGGACCGAACAGACCCTGGTTGGTCATCGCCAGCTTGCCCTCCTTCACCAGCGTGCCGACGATCGCCGCATTCACCGTCTTGGTCATTGACCAGCCCAATAGCGGCGTCTTTTCGGAAAAGCCGTCGCCATAACGCTCAGCGACGATGCGGCCGTTCTTGACCACCACGACCGCCCGCATCCCGGCGCCGGTCATGGCTGGATCGTCGAGGACTTTCGCGACCTCGGGATCCTGCGAGGCATCGGCCTTGTCGCCCTCCGGCCAGATCAGATCGGGCAGCGACGCCGGCGTCGGTGCAGCTCCGGCGACAGCCTTGGCGGCGGCAATATCGCCGTCGGGAACCGAGGCGCAGCCGAGCCCCTCGCGGGCGACCGCGACACTTTTGCCGAGCGCGCCGAACAGGCCCGCCGAAACCGTTCCCTTCTCCTTGTCCACCGACACTCTCATCAGCTTCAGCAGCGGATGACCCGGCGCCTGCACATCGACGGCGAGCACGTCGTCGGCGTCTCGCCCGGCGATGAAGACGTTCGAGCAGACGATCTTGGCGGCATAGCCGGAACCGACGCGGATCAGTTCCGGCGGCGCGAAATACAGCCAGCCGGCGAGTATCGCGGCGGCCAGCGCAGCCAGGCCGAGCAGCCATTTGACGAACTTCAGGAGGATCTGCATTTTTTCGAATTCCCCTGAGCGCGATCTATGTCATCGATTTGCCGCCATTGTTTCGGCAAAATCGCGGCTCTTGTCGAGCGCCGTCAACCGAATATCAACCATGATCGGCGATCACAGGTGAATGTCGCCCAGAAGTGCGCAGCGGTTTTGGGACAACGACATGCATAGACAAAAGAGCTAAGCGCGTCGAAGCGACGCGCTTGGGACAGACCGGGCGATCCTGTGGGGTGACCGTCCGGCGGGGCTTGAATGCATGCGTCCCAAAACTGCGTAACGGTTTGGGAATGCATGAAACGAAGATCCAGGTGCGCCGCGTAAGTCGGTTTCAGACACGCTGCGCCCGGTCGAGGGGCACCCGCGGAAAGACCCATCAGCGGCCGGCTGAAACCGGCTCGGGAAGTAGCGATGCGCCGTTTCGCGGTTCTCATCACGCTGACGCTGCTTGGTGCCTGCTCGACAGTCGAGGATCTGACGCCATCGCTGTCGTCGTCCAGCGCCTCGATGGTTGCGGTACGCGCGCCGCGTTTTGCCGATTCCGACCCGCATGAATGGGACAGCGGCGCACCGTGGAGCTATGCCGTCCACGGCACCGACGTCTCCAAATACCAGACATCGATCGACTGGCCGGCGGCCAGGGCCAGCGGCATCTCCTTCGCCTTTATCAAGGCAACCGAAGGCGGAGACCGTTTCGATGAAGCTTTCAACGAGCATTGGAGCCGCACCAGGGCGTCGGGCATCCCCCGTGCCGCCTATCATTTTTTCTACTTTTGCACGCCGGCCGCTACCCAGGCGCGCTGGTTCATCCAGAACGTGCCCAAAGACAGCTCGGCGATGCCGCCGGTTCTCGACATGGAATGGAACCCGAAATCGCCGACCTGCAAGCTGCGGCCCGATCCCGCCACGGTACGCAGCGAGATGAGCACGTTCCTCGAAATCGTCGAAAAATACTACGGCAAGAAGCCAATCATCTACACGTCTGTCGATTTCTTCGAAGATAACGGTTTATCGGGCTTCCGCAATTACCCCTACTGGCTGCGCTCCGTCGCCGGGCACCCGCGCCAGAAATACGGCAGCCATCCCTTCACCTTCTGGCAGTATACCGGAACGGGTGTCGTGCCGGGCATGGCCGGAAACGCCGACATCAGCGTCTTCAACGGCTCCGAAGCCGCGTGGAAGAAGTGGTTGCGGCAGAACACCCGTTGACACCAGGCCTGCCGCCTGCTTTTCGACACAGCCAACGACGAATGCCTGCAACCGCCGGTAATCTTCTTGGAAGGATAGCGATGCGATTGCGCTTTGGACTTCTCGCGGCGCTGCTCCTGACCGCCGTGCCGGCAGCGGCACAGCAATGCGGCGGGGATTTCGAGTCATGGAAGCACGGCGTGGCGGCGGAGGCCAGGGCGGCCGGCGTCGGCGCTGCCGGCCTTGATGCGCTGGAAAACGCCACCCTCGATGAGAAGGCGTTGGCACGCGACCGCGCCCAGGGCGTCTTCACCCAGACCTTCATCGAATTCTCGAACCGCATGATCTCGTCGCATCGGCTGAAGCAAGGTGCGGCCAATCTGCAAAAATATGCCGAGGTCTTTGTCCGCGCCGATCGCGAATACGGCGTGCAGGCGCCGGTCATCGCCGCCTTCTGGGCCCTGGAGACCGATTTTGGCGCCGTGCAGGGCGATTTTCATACGCTGAACGCGCTGGTGAGCCTTTCGCATGACTGCCGCCGTCCGCAGCTGTTCCGGCCGCAGATCGTGCCGCTGCTGATGTTGATCGATCGCGGCGTGGTGCCGGCCGACGTGACCGGTGCCTGGGCCGGCGAGATCGGCCAGACGCAGATGTTGCCTTCCGACTATCTCGGCCACGGCGTCGACGGCGACGGCGATGGCTTGGTCGACCTGCGCGGCAGCGCGCCGGACGTGATCATGAGCACGGCCAGCAAGATCCAGTCGCGCGGCTGGAAGCGCGACCAGCCCTGGATCGAGGAAGTCCGTGTGCCTGACGATTTGCCGTGGGAGCAGACGGGACGCACCAACAAGCTGCCGTTGACGCAATGGAGCCAGTGGGGCGTTACCAGGCCCGACGGTACACCGCTTCTCGACAACGGCCTGAAGGCCGGCCTGGCGCTGCCCATGGGTCGCAAGGGGCCAGCCTTCCTGACCTACGACAATTTCGACGTCTATCTCGAGTGGAACCAGTCCTTCACCTATGCCCTGACCGCGGCAAATCTTGCCGCCCGACTGGGGGGCGCGCCGCGATTCGATCCGCGCAACCCCGAACCCGGCCTCGACGCCGACCAGATGAAGGCGCTACAGACCAAGCTCGAGGCGAAAGGCTATGACGTGGGCACCGTCGACGGCATCCTGGGCACCAACACCCGCGAAGCCATCCGTAAGGAGCAGATGCGTCTGGGCCTGCCGGTCGACGGCTGGCCGACTCCGGAGTTGCTGGCCAGGCTGTGATGGTGGTGAATGGCGAATGGTGAATGGTGAAAAGAATAGCACCGGAGCCGCATTGAGCACCAGAATTACCACTATTCATTTATTCACTATTCACTATTCACTATTCACTATTCACCATTCACTATTCCACCATCCACTAATCCGCCATCGTCTCCAGGCTGGCGAACCCCTGCGGCGCATCGCCTTCGTCGAACGGCGTCGCCACCTCGACGAAGGTGTCGGGATAGAAGCCGTTGAACCGTGTTCTGAGCGACAGCGAATAGGCGCCGATATGGCCGATCTCGATCCAGTCGCCGGTATCGACTGTCTCGGGCAGCCAGAACGGCCGCGACAATATATCGACGGAATCGCAGGTCGCGCCGCAGACCTTGAACGGCACGATGGTCTTGTCCTCGCCATTGCGCGAGCGGATCGCCGGATCGGGGATGAAGCGCGCCGGCAGCGTGATCTTGCCGGTCCATGAATCCGACAGCGACGCCCAGATGCCGTCATTGATGTAGAGCCTTTTGCCCTTGCGCAGCAGCACGCGCACGATCAGCGACAGGCAGCGCGCCACGATCACCCGGCCGGGCTCAGCCACCAGCGGCAACTGGTCGAACTGGTACTCCTGGAGGTCGCCCGACAGCCGCGACATGATCTGGCCGAGCGACGGCATTTCCGGCTTGCGGCTGTTCGGATCATGACCGTATTCGGCCGGAAAGCCGCCGCCGACATCGAGCCCGGCAATGTCGAAGCCGACGCGGTTGCGCACCCAGTCGGCGGAGGCCAGCGCCCGCTCGTAGGTGTCGGGATCCTCGATCTGGCTGCCGACGTGAAAGCACAGCCCGACCTTGTAGCCCGTCCGGTTCAGCCGTTCGGCCAGTTCGACCGCATTGGCCGGTCCGGCGCCGAACTTCTTCGACAGTTCGTAGGCCGCCGAGCCTTTCGTCTGGATGCGCACGAACACGGTGATGGCGCCCGGATCGATGTCGAGCGCCCGCACCACCCTGGTCAGCTTGGTGACCTCGTCCTCATGGTCGAGCGAAATGACGCGGATGGCGTATTTTTCCAGCGCCAGCCTGATGTCCGACTGCGCCTTCACGGGGTGCATGTAGAGCATCTCGGCGTCCGGCGAGACGGCGCGCACGGCGGCGAATTCGCCGGGCGAGGCCACATCGAAGGCACCGACGCCGGCCTCGACCAGGGCGTTGAGCACGATCTGCTCGCCATTGGTCTTGACCGCATAGGCGGTCTTGCCGGGAAACATGCCCATGAACTGTTTGGCGTCCGCCTTCAGCACCTGCGGGCGGAAGCAATAGATCGGATCGTCCGGGCGAAGCGCCAGCGCTGCCTCGCGGGCATTTTCGAATCGCTGCATGGACGAATCCCTTGACTGAGGCTGCGCACAATTAATCCAAGCTAGCGGCTAATGAAAACAATTCTATGTCTCGCCGCCCTGGCTTCGCGGCGCTACGCCGGTGCTGCACGCTGGTTATGAGCGAGCTAGGCCATCGCTCAGGTTTCGGGTGGCCCTTGCGGCCGGATCGGGTATGGCGTGAACAGACGCCTGAAGAGCAAGGCATCTCGTCTGGGAGGACGACCAATGGCGATAGCTGCCACCACCACGATGCGCGGTCCGATGGTGCTCAAGGACTGGGCGCAGCTTCTGCTGCTCGGCGCCATCTGGGGCGGCTCGTTCTTCTTTGCCCGTATTGCGGTAGCGGAACTTCCGCCGCTGGTGCTGGTGCTGTTCCGCGTCACCATAGCTGCGATCGCGTTGCAGCTCTATCTTGCGGTCCGAGGCCCGTCGTTTCGCCTCGCCTTGCCGCATGCCGGCCTGTTCTTCCTGCTGGCGCTCGCCAACAACGTCATCCCTTTCTCGCTGATCTTTGCCGGCCAGACCAAGCTTGGCGCCGGTGTCGCCTCGGTGCTCAATTCGACGACGCCGTTCTGGACGCTGATCCTCGCCAACGCCCTGACCAGCGACGAAAAGCTGTCGTGGAACAAGCTTGCCGGCATCGCCCTCGGTATCGCGGGAACGGCGGTGATGATCGGCCCCGGCCTCGTCGCCGGGCTCGGCGGTCCGGTCTGGGCGAAATTCGCGCTCATCGGAGCATCGCTATCCTATGCGGTTGCGCTGATGATCGCCCGCCGCTTCAAGGGTGTGCCGTCACCGGTCATTGCCACCGGCCAATTGACCTGCTCGACCATCATTATGATCCCGGTCGTTCTGTTCACCTATGATGCCGCCAATCTGTTTTCGGCCTCGCCGCCGGTCTGGGCGGCGGTGCTGGCACTGGCGCTGCTGTCGACGGCCTTCGCCTACATCCTCTATTTCAATCTCGTCGCCTCGGCCGGCGCCACCAACGCCTCGCTGGTCACGCTGATCGTGCCGGCCAGTGCCATCCTGCTCGGTTTCCTGTTCCTGGGCGAGCGGCTCGAACTGTTCGAACTCGGCGGCATGGCGCTGATCGCCCTCGGCCTCGTCACCATCGACGGTCGCCTGTTCGGGCGGCGTTAGAGATGGCGCAGCGAAGTTGTCGCTCCCGATCGTGCGCTATATGGGCGTGATCGCGGGAACAGATGAACCCTGCCATTCCAGACGCCAGATACCGCCTTGCCTGAGATTCTGAACGAGATCGGGAAGGAAGGCGGCAAGGCAGGTCCCGCCGACATGTCTCACGGAAGGATACACAAGACCGGTCGCGGCGTCTTGCTTGCGGAGTTGCTTCGCCAGCGCCTGACCGGCAGGATAGGCTAAGGCGGTATCCGGATCGAGCACCGGGTCCTTGCTGAACTCAGCACCGCGCAGATCGTGAAACGAGCCTATGAAGTCGGCAACGAGCTCCGCGTAGTCGGTGACGTTTTCAAACCGTTCGATTGCGGCAAGCTCGCGCGTCAGATGAAAAGAGATCTCGCCGAGCGCGGTTTCCGCATCGAACCCACAGTACCAGACGCCCCTGGCATCATCGTTGAAACGATTGCCGCCCGGACGGGTGTAAGCGAAAGCCGCATTGATGAAGGTGTAGCCCGGCCTCCCGAAAACCAGTTCGCGCGGATCGAGGTCGGGCAATCCCCCTTGCTGCGCCTGAAGACGGCCGCTGGTGGCCCCTTCGAGCTCCGCAAGGTCCTCCAAATCTCCATGATTCCTGGCCAACGGCATCAGAACCGGTTCCTTGAGCCTGCCTGTCGAAATGAGCCGGATCGTGTCGCGCTGGGAAATGTCAGCGCGCGGCGGGATCTGCATTCAAAGTCCACCGCGCAAAGCGTCGATGTGTTGGCGAACCTGCAGCAGCTTCGGAATGCCGCCCTCGATCATCACGTCCAGGGGGCGCCGGCCACCATAAAGCGGCCCTTTGTTCGGCAACCGCACCCATTCATCGGCAAGCGCTTCGGAGAACAGAAGCCGCAGTCCCTTGAAGATGCCGATCAGGGCGCTGATGCGTGTCAGCGAATCCTGGGAGAGAACGCCCTCCCACTCGCCTTTCTTCATGCGGAACCAGGTTCTCTCCGACACGTCGCCGATCAAGGTACAGATCTCGGTGCTGGTCAGATGCCAGATGTCTGCGAGCCTGACGATGCCGGCAACAGCCGCTGGCGTGAGCCGCGCCCGTGCCGAGGCATCCGCCAGATTTGCCGGCAAAGCCTGATTTGCAGGATCGCGAACCGCATAACCGACACTCATTCCGGCCTCCATCACTTGGCAGACAATATACTGCCAATTGGCAGAAAATTCAAGTCCTGGCTATCTCACAACGCTGCCGGTTGCCCACCGCATTCGTATAGCGTGCGTATAGCGTGCAGCATCCGGTTGGATGCGCAAAGGGATGCGTCGAATCTTCAGTCGGTCCGAAAATCGATTCCGATTTTCCGCCGCGGTAGCGCTGCCATTCTCGCTGCTGCCACGGCTTTGCCACAAATTATTCACAGGTCCCGAGCCGGCTTTTGACAAAGAGTTTCAATGCCTAACGGCAAACGGCAGGTCGCAAATTCCACAATCTCGTCGCATTGCAGCAAAGTTTCCGCTTGCCTGTGGCACAAATGACCCTAGACTCTCGCCATAGCTCTTTAAGAGGAGGCTATGACATGGGACTGACGAGGCCGATCAACGCATTGATGATTTGTGCTGCGTTTGCATTCATCGGCGCCCTCATTATGGGCGTCCTTCCTTAAGGCCGCTGAGCGGGGGAAGACCAGCACCGAATACTCCAAACCATTTGAAAAGGCCGGGCATTTTGCCCGGCCTTTTGCATTCCCCCGATCTTTGACATTTCAAAAAGGAGCTTGCCGCCTTACGCCGCGGCTGATCCCGCCGCCTCGACTTCGTGCGACCTGATGCCGATCATGTGGCAGATGGCGAAGACCAGATCGGCTCGGTTCATCGTGTAGAAGTGGAAATCGCCGACGCCGCGCTCGACAAGGTCCAGCACCTGCTCGGCGGCCACGGCAGATGCCACCAGCGCATGCGTTTGCGGATCGTTCTGCAGCCCATCGAAACGCTCGGCCAGCCATGCCGGCACCAAGGCGCCGCACCGCGCCGAGAAGTTGGCGACCTGGGTGAAATTGTGCACCGGCAATATGCCCGGCACGATGGGTATGTAGATGCCGGCCCGCCGTGCCCGCTCGACATAGCGCTCATAGAGATCGTTGTCGAAGAAGAACTGGGTGATCGCCCGCGTCGCTCCGTTGTCGGCCTTGCGCTTCAGCATATCGAAGTCGGTGGCGAAATCCGGGCTTTCCGGATGCTTTTCCGGATAGGCCGAGACCGATATGTCGAAATCGCCGGCGCCCTTCAGCGCATCAACCAGTTCGGCGCCATTGGCATAGCCTTCCGGATGCGGCCGGTAGGCCGCGCCGACGCCCTCGGCCGGATCGCCGCGCAGGGCGACGAAACGCTTGACGCCCATATCGGCGAACTCCCGGATCACCGCATCGACCTCGTGACGCGCCGCATCGACACAGGTCATGTGCGCCGCCGGCGTCAGCGTCGTTTCATTGAGGATGCGCTTGACGGTGCGGGCCGTCCGCTCGCGGGTCGAACCACCGGCGCCATAGGTGACCGAGACGAATTTCGGCTTGAGCGGCTCAAGCCGGGTGACCGTGTCCCACAGCCTTGCTTCCATCTCATCGTTTTTCGGCGGAAAGAACTCGAACGAAACCCTGACCTTGTCGCCGATGTCGGGGCGGCGGGAGAAGCGGAACTGGTTCATCAGGCGGTTTCCCCTATCGGATACGCATTGGCCGGTTGTCTGTCGTTGGAAGGCTCGGCAATCAGCATGCGCCGATCGCGGCCGAGCCAGAGTTTGACGGTGAGCTTGGCCTCGTTGCCGCCGCGCGGCTCGAATTCCTGGCTGTCCTCGAGGTCGAGGCCGGCCTCGGAAAACCAGTCGCCAATCTGCCGGTCGGAAAAGCCGAGACGCATATGCGCGTGCTCGTCGCGTAAAAACTCCAGCGTGTGCGGCGCGAAATCGACGATCACCAGCCGGCCGGCCGGGCGCAGCAGACGCGCCGCCTCGCGGATGGCGCGGGCGGGATCGTCGAGATAGTGCAGCACCTGATGGATGGTAACGAGATCGAAGGCGTCGCGTTCGACCGGTGGCGCAAAAATGTCGCCCTGGCGCACCTGCGCATTCGAAACGCCGGCCTTGTCGAGATTGGCGCGCGCCACCGTCAGCATCTCGCGCGACATGTCGATGCCGATACCGCGCCGATAGAGCGGCGAAAAGATCTCGAGCAGCCGTCCGGTGCCGGTGCCGAGATCGAGCATCGACTGGAACGGCCGCTTGCCGACGAGCTTGATGAGGGCTGCTTCGACGGCGCGATCCGGCACATGCAGCGAGCGGATATGGTCCCAGCTTGCGGCGTTGACCGAGAAATATTCGGCGGCCCGGTCCTGCCGCTTGCGCTTGACTGCGGCCAGCCGTTCGAGATCACGCTCGACCTGCGGATCGGCGCCGCGGATGCCGGAGACCAGCCTGAGCACGAAATCGCGCGACGCATCGGAATCCGATAGCCGGAAGAACGCCCACGAGCCCTCCTGGTAGCGGCCGATCAGCCCGGCCTCCAGCAGCAATTTCAAATGGCGCGAGACGCGCGGCTGCGACTGGCCGAGGATTTCGGTGAGGTCGGACACGGTCAGATCGCCGCGCGACAGCAGCGCCAATATGCGCAGCCGGCTGGATTCCGCCGCCGCCTTCAATGTATCTACCATCGTGTCGAGAGCGACATGCATGCGAGCATTCTCTTTGAAAAGATATAAACATATGTTTATGTCGGTTTGGATAGGCTTGCAAGCGCTATGTCGCTTCCGGACAAGAAAATGACGCATGCGTGGCGGATCGCGCAAAAACGGACGCATGATCGGGGCGAGAACCATGTTCGAGACGCGCAGCGGCGAAAAGCTCCTGGAAACCGACCCGGCAACGATGCCGCCGGATGGCCATGTCGTCTTCATCGGCCGCATCGCTTCGCCTTGGATCACGCGGGAGACTTGCCCCAAAAACATGAAGGCCGCGCGGGAGACGGAACAGCCGGCGGTTCTCACGATCGATCCGCTCTATCGGGACGGCCTGCTTGGGCTGGAACGCGCCAGCCATGTGATCGTCCTGTCCTGGCTGCACCATGCGCCGCGGCAACTGATTGTCCAGAAACCCCGCCATGCCACAGAACCGAAAGGCGTCTTTTCGCTGCGCTCCCCTGCCCGGCCGAACCCAATTGGGCTGCATGTCGCAAAGCTGGTTGCCGTCGACATCAACACCGGCCGCGTCGATCTCGATGCCATCGACGTGCTCGACGGCACGCCGGTCATCGACATCAAGCCTTATTTCGCCTCGACCGATGCCTTTGCCGATGCGACCATCGCCGGGCGGGACGAGCCAGGGCCGGTGGAGTGATGAGCGCGCCGACCGGCCGCCGCCGCGCTATCGCCAAGGCGCTGACAGCGCTGCTGCCGCTGGCGCCCTATGCCGACATGGAGAAGATCCGTGCCGATGCCGGCGCCGTGCACATGAAGACCTTGCCGCCGAGCATTGCCGTGTGGCTGGCGACAATAGCCCACATCCGCCATATGCACACCGACTACGAAAAGCTGCTGGCCGAAGGCTATGACCGCGATTCCGCGCGCTTCTTCGTCATCGAACAGACCAACAATGTGCTCACCCGCTGGCGCGCCACCCGTCTGCTCGACGATGAGGATGAGGCGTAGAGAATGGCAGGCACACGCGTCGAGTTCTACGGCGCTTCACCGTTGTGATTGGCGAAATCGAAAGGTGACGGCCAATCTCCCCCCTCGTGGGGGAGATGTCCGGCAGGACAGAGGGGGGCGCTGTCCCGCCGACCTCAGGTCGGCAGCATCGGAACTTTCAAAGCCTGAAATAAAAAACCCGCCTCGCGGGCGGGTCGTTGGAGCCCAATTGGCACCATACCTAAATTAGTAGCATAGCTGCCGGCACAAAGCAAGAACAAAATACGCCGTGACTAGAGGTCGCCTTGCCTGGACTAGGCCCGGTAAATCCACTGCTCGGGCACGCGTACCGATATCTCCTCGCCGGCCGCGACCGTGCCGGGCTTCTCGACCCAGGCGACGAGCCCGCGCAACCGCTTCGCCGCCTTCGGGAACAGCAGCGCGCCGGCCTCATGGTCGGCCATCCCGGCATTTTCGGCGACCGACCTGCCCGCGATCCGGCAAGGCCCGTTCTGCGCGTCGACCTTGACGGTCGCGCCGCCTTTGAAGAACAGCAGCGTGCCGGACGGCAGCATGGAGAGGCGCGGCAGGCCTTCGATCAGGAGATTGGCGCCGATCCATTCCGGCTTGATCTCGGCGATGCCCATCCGTTCGGCGACGATTGCCAGTTCGTCCGCAGCCACGATCGACAATTGCCGTTCGTTGCGCATCTCGGTGCCGCGCCGATACCAGGGTTCCCGCCCGCCGGAGCGCCGCGTCGTGCCGGCATGGAAATCGCCGTCGATGCCGTCGAAACCGAGTTGCAGCGTATCCACCGCTCGTGTGTCAAAACGATCGAATGATGCGAGATAGAGCGCCGCCACCCTGGCGGCGAGTTTTCGCGACGGGACGATCTCGACCGGAGTTTCGGCTTCGGGAAACATATCCGGCATTGGTTTCATTCCTAGCTGCCGGATGCAGTTAGCCGAAGTCGATTCATAGGGTCCAGTCGAAAGCGTTGATGCTCCAATCAAGACGGCTGATACGGGTCGGCACCACCAGCGTCATGGTTGAACCAGCCTCATGCAAAAGCGTGCCGCATTGCTGCCGCGCTGCATCGGTTGATAATATCGATCAGGTCAAGCCCGCGGAGGTTCATCATGCATCCCGCATCGGCAATCGCACAGCTCTGGCTGCTCTGGGTGGTTTCATGGGCCGCGGCCGCCTTCTGGGCCGACCGGGCCGAAAAACGCGCCGGCTTCGGGGTGGAGCTTCCATCCCGCGCCGTCATGGTGCTCGGCACGATCCTGCTCTTCATCCCGGCGCACGGTTATGCCGGCCCGCTGAGGCTTTGGACGCCGAACCTTGCCGAAGCGTGGATCTGCGTCGCGCTGATTGCCGCCGGTCTGGCATTTGCCTGGTGGGCGCGGCTGCATCTTGGCCGCCTGTGGTCGGCCACGGTCACCGCCAAGGCCGCGCATCGCGTCGTCGACACCGGCCCTTACCGGCTGGTGCGCCACCCGATCTATACCGGCCTGCTTCTGGCGATCCTCGCCACCATGGCGGCGAAAGGCACTGTCTGGGGCGTTGCCGGCGCCATCCTCATCACCGTCGGCATCGTCATGAAGGCAAGGCTGGAGGAGCGTTTTCTGCGCGGCGAACTGGGTAGCGCTTACGACGACTATGCCAGGCGCGTTCCGATGCTGGTGCCGTTCGCGCCGGGCTAATGCATGTCGCCCAAAAGCATGCCCTCGGGCTTGAACCGAGGGTGTGCAGCGGTTTTGGGACAACGACATGCGTAAAACAAAAATCTAAAGCATGCGCAACAGCGCGCCGCCGATCGAGTAGCCGGCGCCGAAGGCGCAGAGCAGGCCGTAGTCGCCGGCCTTCATGTCGGCATGGTTCTCCGACAGGGCGATGATGGCGCCGGCGGCGGCGGTGTTGCCGAGGCGCTCCAGCACCATCGGCGCGCGGTCGTGGTCGACGTCATGGCCGAACGACAGTTTCAGGATCATGGCGTTCATCCGCGCATTGGCCTGATGCAGCCAGAAGCGCCGGATCGCTTGCGGCGTCAGCCCGTGCTCGGCCAGGAACTCGACGATGAATTTGTGGCCGGCAACGGTGACTTCCTTGAACACCTTGTTGCCGATCTGCTTGATCAGATTGCCTTCCAGATCGATCATGTACGGATCGTCCTGGGTGGCGCGGGTATAGTAACCGAGATTGGTGCGGATGCTGTTCGACATCTGCGTCCAGGCGCGCGTATCCAGCACCTCGAAGCGGCCCGGCCGCTTCTCGCCCTGGGCGAGCCCTTCGACGATCATCGACACGGAAGCGTCGCCGAAGATGAAATGCGTCTGCCGGTCGCGAAAATTGAGATGCCCGGTGATGATCTCCGGCGTCGTCACCAGCACGCGTTTATGCGCCCCTGCCCGCACCAGATTGACGGCGATGTGCAACGCCGCCGCTGCCGAAGAGCAGCCAAGCCCCATATCGAAGCCGGCGCCTTTCGTCCCCAGCGCCTGCTGCATTTCGATGGCGATCGCCGGATAGGGCCGCTGATGGTGCGAGGCCGAGCAGATCACCAGGTCGATGTCGCCAGGCTTCAGCCCGGCATGATCGAGCGCCTTGCGGGCCGAAGCGATGCCGAACTCGGCCTCCAGCGACAGCGCATCGTCGGGCCGCGCCGCGAAACGCGGCGCCATGCGGGTCGGATCGAGGATGCCTTCCCGTTCGATGACATGGCGGGTCTGGACGCCCGAGGCATGGACGATGAAGGCACTGTCCGATTTCTGTACTAGCGGCTCGCCCGACACCTCGCGGCGGACGTTCTCCATGTCCACCCAGGCGTTGAAGCTGGCGACGAGATCCTCGTTGGTGATCGAAGCTTCGGGGATTTCAACGCCGATGCCGCTGATGATGACGCGATGCATTTCCAGTTCGTCCCGTGCGCAGGCGTTGCGGCTTCATGTCGACGCCGCAAAAAGCTCGGCGCAACCTCTTTTGCACCTAGCCAGTTTATGCCGGCTTAAATCAAGTCCCTGGGACGGGTCTTTACCAGGCGCAGAGCTTGGTATTGGTCTGCGGGTTGTTCCAGCAGGCACCGTCATCGCGGCTGCGCACGAATTGCCCGGGCAGCGGCACGTTGCGGCGGCCGAGATTGACATAGCCATAGGCAAAACCCGGTCCGTCGATTTCCAGGACGTAGGTCGGATAACCCGGCGCCGAGATGCGAAAGCTGCCGGCATCGTCCAGCGCCCGATAGCTGCACGAGAAATAGCCGTCGTCGCTGGTGAAGCAGCGCGCTCGCTTGGCCTCCGCCGATAGAGACAAGGCGAGCACAGCGGCCGCACAAATGCTGCCGCCGAAAACGAGCTTTTTCAGTGTCATCATCCACCCCCCATGGCCCATGAAGGGCCGTGCCCCAGCGAGATGCGCATGACGGCGAAAGCCGGTCAAGCATCCGCCATGCACTGTTTTTGGGTGTAGCTAAGAGTTTCTAAGCGGAACGCCGCGCCACGATGAAGAGACGGGGAAAGCGCAGCAACACCTTGCCGCTTGCCGTTTTCGGATAGGCTTCGCTGATCCGGGCCGTGTAGCGCTTCAGGAAAAGCTGCCGCTCGTTTTCGTCGAGAGGATCGAGGAACGGCTTCAGCCCCGTCGACTTCACCCACTCGACGATCGCCTCGGCATCGGCCAGCGGATGGTTGTAGATCGTGTGCCAGATATCGAGCCGATCCGAGAATGGCGACAAAAGGTCGTAATAGAACGCGACCGGCGGCAGCGGCGCGCGGGCCGCGCGCTCGAGCTTTTCGGCAAACGGCATCTCGGCCGCGGTCTCCCGCATCAGCCGGTGCGAAGGTTCGGCCATATTGTCCGGCATCTGCACGGCAAGCGCGCCGCCGGGCGCCAAAAATCCCATCAACCGCTGGAAGACGGCCGGATGCTCCGGCAGCCATTGAAACACCGCATTGGCAAAGATCACGTCGACCGGTTCGTTCGGCTGCCACGCCGCCGCATCCGCCAAGGCAAAGCTGACACCGGGCAGGCGCGCCTTCGCCTTCTCGATCATGTCGGGCGAGGTATCGAAGCCGCTGATCTGCGCCCGCGGCCAGCGCTCGACCAGCAATTCGGTCGAATTGCCCGGCCCGCAGCCGATGTCGACCACCCGGCGCGGTTCCGGCACCGGCACCTGCGCGACGAGATCGCGCGCCGGCCGGGTGCGCTCGTCCTCGAATTTCAGGTAGAGGGCGGCGGACCAGTCGGGTCTCACCTTCGCGACTGTATTCATCGATAGACCTCGCGACGGTCGCCTACTTGAACCACCCAAATCGCGACAGCGCTATCATCGATCCTTGTCAGAACTCGGAATGAGCCCACACGATATTTCCAGAGACCTGCCAGTGGTCCTGTTAGCGCTTCGCCAAGTTCGCGTGGATTATCGCGCGAGGCGAGCCTGTTTTCCAGGAAGTCCACAATCCGACGCTGATCGGACCTTTGCAATCTGGAGATATCCTTCAGTGCACGCTTCTCGACACGAATTGTCCACACGATCAACCGTCACTGCGGTCGCTTGCGTCCAATCCCAGTCGTTCCTTAGCTTCGGCCAGAGAAAGCCATTCACCTTCACCATCGTTAAGGCGCTCGAGGGCGATTAGTCCGTCTTCCAGATCCTGAATTTGCTCGACAATGGCCTCAACGACTACGTCATGTTTTGTCCGGCCAGTTTTCCTTGCGACGATCTCGAGGCGTTTTTCCAGCGCGGTAGGAAGCTCGACATTAAGCATGTTTATCTCCTTCCGGTAATTCTATGAGCAGCCTGGGGCGCTTGCAACCAATCCGTTGTTACCGAGTCAGCCGCTTATACGTCATCCTGTGCGGATTGACCGCCTCAGGCCCAAGCCGGCGGATTTTGTCCTGCTCGTAGTCCTCGAAATTGCCTTCGAACCATTCGACATGGCTGTCGCCTTCGAAGGCGAGGATGTGCGTCGCCAGGCGATCGAGGAACATGCGATCGTGCGAGATGATCACGGCGCAGCCGGCGAAGCTCTCGAGCGCGTCTTCGAGTGCCGCCAGCGTTTCGGTATCGAGATCGTTGGTCGGTTCGTCGAGCAGCAGCACATTGCCGCCGGTCTTCAGCATCTTGGCCAGATGCACGCGGTTGCGTTGGCCGCCGGACAAGTTGCCGACCTTCTGCTGCTGGTCGCCGCCACGAAAGTTGAACGACGCGCAGTAGGCGCGGGTGTTGGCTTCGAACTTGCCAAGCTTGACCACTTCGGCGCCGCCCGAGATCTCTTCCCAGACCGTCTTGGTCGGGTCGAGCGCGTCGCGGCTCTGGTCGACATAACCGAGCTTGACCGTCTCGCCGACGCGGATGGTGCCGGCATCGGGCTTTTCCTGGCCGGTGATCATGCGGAACAGCGTCGTCTTGCCGGCGCCGTTCGGGCCGATGACGCCGACGATGCCGCCGGGCGGCAGCTTGAATTCGAGATCGTCTATCAAAAGCGTGTCGCCAAAGCCCTTCGACAGGCCCTCGACCTCGATCACCACATTGCCGAGCCGCTCGCCATGCGGAATGACGATCTGGGTATCGCTCGGACGCCGCTTGTCGGCTGCATCCAGCAGATCCTGGAAGGCCTGGATACGGGCTTTCGACTTGGTCTGCCGGGCTTTCGGGCTGGACTGGATCCACTCGCGCTCGCGGCCGATCGCCCGCTGGCGCGCATCGTCCTCGCGGCCTTCCTGCTTGAGCCGCTTGGCCTTGGCTTCGAGATATTTGGTGTAGTTGCCTTCGTAGGGGATACCGCGGCCGCGATCGAGTTCGAGGATCCAGCCGGTGACATTGTCGAGGAAGTAGCGATCGTGGGTGATGATCATCACCGCGCCCGGATAGGCCCGCAGATGCTTTTCCAGCCACGCCGTCGTCTCGGCGTCGAGATGGTTGGTCGGCTCGTCGAGCAGCAGAAGGTCGGGCTGGCGCAGCAGCAACTGACAGAGCGCGACGCGACGGCGTTCGCCGCCCGACAGCTTGGTGACATCGGCCTCCTTGGGCGGGCAGCCGAGTGCCTCCATCGCCATCTCGACCTGCTGTTCGAGATCCCACAGGTTGAGCCGGTCCATCTCGTCCTGCAGCTTGGCCGACTCGTCCGCCGTCTCGTCGGAATAGTTCATCATCAATTCGTTGTAGCGCTCGATGATGGCGGTCTTGGCGGCGACGCCTTCCATGACGTTTTCGAACACGTTCTTGTTCGGATCGAGCGCCGGCTCCTGCGCCAGGTAACCGACGGTAGCACCCTCGGCCAGCCAGGCCTCGCCGCTCCACTCCTTGTCGATGCCGGCCATGATCTTGAGGATCGTCGACTTGCCGGCGCCGTTGGGGCCGAGGATGCCGATCTTGGCGTCCGGGTAGAAGGACAGATGGATGTTCTCGAGCACCTTCTTGGTGCCGTAGGCCTTGTTGAGGCCGGCCATGTGATAGATGAACTGGCGTGCCACGCGCGCTTTCCCTGAAAAGTCGACTGATGTCGGATTGGATGGAAGTTGGGGGCTATGTAAGCGATGCGGCCCCGAACGGCAAACAGTTTTGGCCCTAAAGTATCCGTGTTGGTCAAGGGAGAGATGGTGTCCAGGTCCGATTGTCCCTGAGTAGTGCGTTTGCGAGGATGATGAGCTTTCGCATGATGGCTGTGATGGCGAGTTTTGAGGCTTTGCCATCGGCCGTGAGCTGGTGGTATTTTGCCTTTAGATCGGGATTGAAGCGCATGGCGACGAGGGCGGGCATGTAGAGTGCCTGTCGGACATTGGCTCGCCCGCCGCGGATGAAGGCGCGGCCGATCCAGTTGCCGGACTGTCGTGCGACGGGAGCGAGGCCTGCGAGGGAAGCAGCCTGACCCTGACCGAGCGTGCCGAGTTCGGGCATTTCGATGAGAAGCGCGAAGGCGGTGATTGCCGAGACGCCCGGGATCGAGACGAGGATAGCGAAGCGACGGGAGAGATCGGGATCGGACTGGATGAGCGCCGTGATCTCCTTTTCGACAGCAGCCATTTGACGTTCGATCTGCCTGAGCTGCTGGGCATTGTGGCGCTTGAGGATGGGAAGGGTTAGCGCCTTGGCCCTGTTCCTCGCCGCCGTCCGGTTCTTCACCAGCGCCTCGCGCGCCATGTGCAGGTCCTTGAGGTCATTGAGGAT
>NZ_JAMYRK010000027.1:0-73148 GCF_040321335.1 Mesorhizobium sp. M0437 | reverse complement strand
ACTCTCTCCACGGCATCAACACCTCCGGCCAAAAGCCAAAAGTGTTACCCATGTGTCCGGTACAAAACGTCACCTATGTCTCAGGCCGCGCACTCACCGGCTCGCCGAGTCTGAAGGGACACTGGACGGCGACTGCAGCTGCGATGCAGTATCTTGAGGCAGGCAGAGGGGGGCGCGAGCGGCTTTCATCTTCGCCGCACTCTTACCTCAGATCAGCCTACAACCGATCGGCCCGCGCTTCACCAGAAGCACGGGCTTGGTCGACTCGGCACCGTCGCCGCCCCGTCTAGCGCGGGACCGCTTGTATTCCCGAGACCGAGCGCTCTGTTTCGGCGGAAAAAACCACGAAGGCAAAGATCAGCACGGCGGCAGCGACAATCATTGAGCCGGTGGCGACGATCGGCTCGAGCGCCGGATTTCCCTGCAGCATCAGGTAAAGCGCCGGCAGCATCACGACCAGGCCGAGATTGTAGACGCCATAGTGGATCATCGCGCTCCTGCGGGCAGCCTTCGCCGGGTTCAGCGCATAATAGCCGCCGAATATTGCACTGGTGACCCACCCCAGCAGGTTGATGTGCGCGTGAGCCGGAAACGCGCCGTGATCGCCTGAAATTGCCATCTGCAGGCCAGCTGCAATTCCCAGAATAAGAAAGATGATGGCTGTCTTGAAAAAGAGTTCCGAAACCTTAGGCATATCATTCTCCCAAACCCGTTTTGCCGCCGCATCATGCTGTGGTTCCGGCGATCTTGCCAAGGGACCGTCGGGCCTGCGGAGCCATTTGTCGCCGGCCTGACAGCCCGTTGGCGGCCGGCCGCCGGGCCTGGCCGGTTGCGAGTCCAGCCAGCAAAAAATATGCACTCACGCTAATTTAATTGCAACATTACCGGCCAGGCTTGCATGTCGTTCTCGCCAGGGAAGTGTCCTGCACGATGGTGGTGCCATACGCGCCAAAGATCTGCCCGTCAGTGTTGCAGCAAGGCCTCGCCGAACTTCTCCCACAGCTGTGCGCAATCTGTTGCTCTGAGGCTGGGGGTTCCGACTGGGCCATATCTGATGACGGCGGCGTGAACATCATAGCCAACGATAGGTGCATTGGCGACAAAGTGGATAGCCTCGCCCAATCGGCGGGGGCCAATTGGCGCATCGGTTTTGTTGGTGATATCGAAGACACCACGAATATCCGCTTCCTGATTCCTGGCTGCCAACGCAGCCGCCATTACCCTTTCTTGCATCATCGAAATCTCTCCTATCGGTCTAAGTCTAAGAACCGCGGCTTGTGCCGATCCGGCAGCTGACAACCGGCAAATCGAAGTGCCTTTTGCAGCATCTTGATTGGCTCTTGCTGCGAGCCACTCCGCCCGCTCCCGCGGCAAGCCGATAAGGCAACTGCCAGCAAAATCCGCAGGCACATCCACGGTCGCATCAAACACGGCCCACGTGCCAGTCGGCTCCTGAACGGGCAAAAACCTCATAACAGCGCCTGCTAATATACCATGCCGACTGTGAGAACGAGACTTTTTCCTGCATCAACTAAACGAATGAGAGCTGGTGTCGAAGTGCCGGGCGACGCTCGTCGAAAACAAATCGTCGGCGACATCGCCTGGATCGAAGGTGGGCCTGAGCAGCGATCCGGCCGCATTCGAGGCTCGCCGACAGGGACAAGCACAAGACGCAGCGCGCCGGCACGCCTCGTCAAATGTTACTTTCTGCCCTGCGGATAGATCGTCTCGCCGCGCTTCAGCATCTCCACGAACGCCGCGATCTTCTTCTTGCGTCCGGCTTCGGTTTTCATGTTGTGGATGCGGAAGGCGAGTGCGAAGCGGTTTTGCCCGCTGAGCTTTGCCAGCATCTCTTTCGCCGTGGGCTCGGCGTCTATTGCCGCCTGGAGGTCGTCGGGGATCTTCATCTCCTTGCCGCTCTTGTAGGCGCGCGCCCAGCGGCCGTCGGCCTTGGCCGCATCGACCTGCCTCAGCCCGTGCTCGGTCATCCGGCCCTCCTCGATCAGCCGGGCGACATTGTCGACATTGATCTGGCTCCAGGTGCTCTTCCTGCCGCGCGGGGTGTAGCGCTGCAGGTAGCTTTTGCCGTCCAAGGCCTTGCGCACTGCATCGATCCAGCCCCAGCACAACGCCGCGTCGATGGCTTGCTTCGGCGTGATCGACGGCAGTCCCGAATCGAGCTTATGGATCTTGATCCAGACTTCGTCCTCGCTGTCGTGATGCTCGCCAAGCCAGGCATGGAAGCTTTCGGCATCCCTGAACTCGCGCACCTTGGCGGGGTCGACCTTGACGGGCGCCATCAGCCGGTCCGCCCATGACGCGAGCGCGTAACGACGCCAAACCGCTTGCCGGCCGCGCGCGCGCTCACCTCAGCTCCGAGTTCGCAATCCGCAGGCCTGGTGATTCTCGCCGGCACGCATTCAGCCCGCACGATTGGGCGTTCCGAGGACATGGGATTTCGGCGGCAGCATGACGTTGTCGAATGTCTGCGTGAACATCGCCGCCGCAAAGAAAGCGACGGCGCGCAGGGTTTCGGTGCCGGTGTTGACGAGGTCGTGCCTGACCGGCGTCGGAAGTACCAGGACGCTGCCCGGCCCGACCGGGTGGGTGGTGCCGCCCTCAATGTGTAGCTCGCCGGTGCCGGCGATGATGTATTGCGTCTCTTCGGTGGCGTCGCTGTGCCAGCCGAGCCGCTTGCCGGGCTCGATCTCGTAGACAATGACCGAGGACTGGGTGGTGCCGTGCCCGCCGTAAACCGCGAAAGCGCCGGCCCATTTGACCGACGGATCGTCCTCTGCCCAAACCAGCGAACGTTCGAGCCTGTCGGATGCGACGACTGCTGTCATGGCTTCGTTCCTCTCAGCGAATTGCGAACACGAATCTAGATGATTTTTCTGGTCTGCGTCAGCAAAACTGGCTGCTGACCGTTCCCTCGTGCATTGCGCGTGACGATTTGTCGGGCCGCGATCCGACCTATTCTACTCTCGGGCCGGATCACTGAGCCGATACCCCAATGCAACCAAGCCTTTACCTTTTAGTCAGTTTTGAGTTGCCCCTGCGTTGCGTTCGTGGTCCGGTACAACCAGGGCGCTCAATGCGGCATTCGGCAACGGTCGCCTCACCGACCGTCAGGGCAACACACCGTCGAGCCAATACAGGAGATAGCAATGGGCATTTTCGACAGTATCAAAGGTGCGATTTTCGGAAACGCGGTTGCGGGCGAAGCGCCGCCGGCGCAACCGTCTCCCGCGCCTGCTTCGAGCACGGCCACCCAGCCGACGGCGCCTACCCGATCCGCCCCGGCTGCAACCCCGGCTCCGGCCGCGCCGGCCGCGCCGTCCTCTGCCCCTGACATCGCTGCCATTCTCGACAAGGCGGTGGCCGCGAGGGGGCAGAAACTCAACTGGAAGAATTCGATCGTCGACCTGATGAAGGCTCTGAATATCGACAGCAGCCTCGGCGCCCGCAAGGAGCTTGCCCACGAGCTGAACTACACCGGCGATATGAACGACACTGTAACGATGAATCTGTGGCTGCACGACGCACTGATGAAAAAGCTGGCCGAGAACGGCGGCAAGCTTCCGAGCGACCTGGCCGCCTAGAGTCACAAGACAAGCAATTCCAGGAAAACGTGTGAACGGTTTTCCGTCCGGAATTGCGTCAAACAAAAAAGACAGACCGGTTCTGCCCGCACCGTGGTTCTTGCTGCGCCGGCTTCGGCCGCAACCGAGCAGACCACACTGCCAAGCATCAGACTGCCCGTAAATAAAACTGAGACCGATCCCGGCCGCCGGGATTGGGTCCATGGCGAAGTCGCATGGCACAAAAGCGCTGCCCTCGCGCCCGGATTGCCTCCCGCAAAACCGACGATTTCGGTCGCTGCCCACGCGCTGGTAGGACCACCATTTTGCTGGCGAAACGCGACGTTCGGCGTATCATTCTCTCGGGAGAGGGTTCATGGTGGGAGGAAGCCAATGAACGTGGTGAAGCGGGTGACGGTCGCCGACTTGACAGCCCAAGAGCTTGTTTCATCTGCGCTTTCACGGTTCGGTGCCGGCGACACCATATCGACGAGGGCGATGCTGGACATCGTTCGCAGGACGGCTCCGGCCTGCGGCAACAGTGACGACGATCTGGTCGAGCTTATCGTCATGACGGCGGTTGGTAGGACCATGGGCGTCGTGTTCGACCATCGCTCCCATTAAAACAATCTGGAACGAACATCAGGCTGCGCCCAGGAGCAGTGGCGGGCGGTGGCAGCGCCGCCAAAGAGGCCGGCCTGTTTGTGCGTGAAGGTCGGCCTGGCACCAAGCCATTGCTTTGAGCAAAACCGCTGCTCATGCCGGGTCATGCCCGAAGCCGGTAGTTGGGCGACACGCTCGAAGGAACTCGCTGAAATCTTGCCCGTTATGCTCTCGTTGAGATGAGGAGAGCTGCCATGGCCGACGACAAAACCAAGACCGACAGTCGCGACCGCTCACGAGTGGCGGGCGGCGAAGACTACGAGGTACGTCACTTCGCCGAGGAAGCGGGCATTACCCCTGAGCAGGCGCGCACGCTGATCAAGCGCCACGGCACCGACCGCAAGGTGCTGAACGAAATCGCCGAGAGCATAAGAGCGTCGTAATGGCTGACAAGAAAACCGCAATGGCCGACCGCAAGACGCGCGATCTGGACGAAAAGGAGGCTCTGCGCCTGGCCGAAACCACCGACGTTTCGCCGAAGCAGGCGAAGGATCTGATGCGCAAGCACGGCAAGGACAGCCCGAAGGTCGAGAAGGAAGCCAAGAACTTCAAGGCCGAGGGCTGAGCCGCCCAGCCGGTTGGACGCGCGGCATGGGGCCGCGATCCTGCGGCTTATCGGTTTTCTAACAAATTCGGCCTATCCCTTCCGCTATCGCGGCTCAGGGATGCCATATGCGCGGGATATCTGGTGGGGCGAGGCGGTCGATAGACGACATACGGCATGTGAGGCTGATGTTTTGCCTGGTGGCGGCGGTCGTGATGGCGGCGGCGCTCCTCGCCTTTGCCCACTCCCTCCTGCAGGATCCCGATAGCTGGTGGCACATCAAGGTCGGCATGGATATGCTGGCACGCCGCACATTCCCCACCGTCGACATCTATTCCTATACTTTTGCCGGCCAGCCATGGATCGCCAAGGAATGGCTTAGCCAGGTCCTCCTTGCAATTGCCTTTCAAGCCGGCGGCTGGAACGGCGTGGTGCTGCTGGCGACTGCAGTAATCGCGCTTACGGCCTTCTTGACGTCGTGGTATCTCAGCGCGTGGTTGAAGCCGACGCTGGCGATAGGACTGACGCTGGTTCTCGCGCTCTTGATCGGGCCAATCTATGTCGCCCGGCCGCACATCTTTACCTTGCCCATCATCGTCGTCTGGACCGCCGGTCTTTTCCAGGCCGCACGCAACGAGAAAGCACCGCCCTTATGGCTGCTGGCGCTGCTTTGCCTGTGGGCCAATCTCCATGCCACCTTCACCTTCGGTTTCGTCATCGCCGCCTTCGCCGGCCTCGATCTCGTCATGCGCACACGCTTGTCGAACCCCCGGCTGCTGGCCAAGTGGATCGCTTTCGGGCTGCTTTGCCCGCTGGTCAGCCTGCTCAATCCCTATGGCGTCAAAGCCATACTCGCCACATTCACCGTGGCCTATGGCAATGAGGCGGTGCCTTACATTGCGGAGTGGCAGCCCTTCGACGCCGCGCGGCACACCCTCCAGGAGGTGGCCCTGCTGGTGGCGCTTTTCGGGCTGCTCGTGTCGAGATTGCGCATTGGCTGGGCCAAGGCGCTGTTCCTTGTCTTCACGTTGCACGTCTATCTCACCCACATACGGTTCATGTACCTGTTCTTTCTTCTCGTGCCGGTGGTCCTTGCCGTCGAGGTCGCGCAACAATATCCAGCGCTTTCAGCCGAGAAATGGGCGGCGGAAAAGCGTGACGGACTTGAACAATTTTTCGCACGGCAATTTTCCAGGATTTGTGCTGGACTTGCCGTTTTGCTGGTTTTGGCGGCTGCCGCCTTGACGAGCTATCCGGTCGCGCCGAGCCAGAAGACCTCGGCGAGGGACGCACTGGCCTTTGCCCAAACCCATAATCTGTCGGGCAATCTGCTGAACTCCTACGATTTCGGCGGCACGCTGATTTTCCATGGCATCAGGACGTTTATCGACGGCCGCGCGGATCAGCTCTTCCTGAATGGCTTTACGGAAACGGACGAGCAGACGGGGCACAGCCGGGGCAAGCCGATCCTGAAAGCCCAACTCGACAAATATACGATAGGCTGGGCGTTGTTGACCGCCGACGACAGCCGCATTCCGTTCTTCGACGAACTGGGCTGGAAGCGGGCCTATGCGGACGATTACGCGGTGATCTACACCCGCGCGGACTGAGCCCCGGCAGCTTCGCGCGCCGGTGCGCACCTCCCTCCTGAAGCTTCGGCCAGCGCCGAGGCGGCGAAATCCTTATGGGATTTTGATTTCTTTGCTCCGCGTTCCGTCTCGAACCTTTATGGCACTTTGATCCATATTCGCCGGAGCGATGTATCCAGCCGCCGATATGATGCGGCGACGGGTTGGGCAGTTTTGTCCAAATTAAAAGAACAAACACGATATAGGAAAATGCATTATGGACATATTTGTTGTCGCGATTGGAATCGCGTTCTTTGCTCTATGCTTCGGCTATATCAACGCTTGCGACAAGCTGTAAGTTTAGGTGATCATAACATGCTTTTCGACTATATCCTCGGCGGCGCCGTGACCTTGTTTCTTCTCGCCTACCTGACATACGCCCTCGTTCGCCCGGAACGCTTCTGATCTCCACTGGCAAGGCGCCAAACCCATGACAATCAACGGATGGCTGCAGATCCTCGTCTATTGCGGGATCGTCGTTCTGCTGGCCAAGCCGCTCGGCGGCTACATGCATCGCGTTTTCAGCGGCGAGCGCACATTCCTGTCGTCAATTCTGGCCCCGCTCGAGCGCGGGCTCTACCGCATATCAGGGACCAGCGAGCGCGAGGAGCAGCACTGGACCTCCTATGCGGCGGCCCTGCTGTTCTTTAACCTGGCCGGCTTCCTGGTGCTCTATTTGCTGCAACGGCTGCAAGGCGGCCTGCCCTACAATCCGGCCGGCATGACCGCCGTCGAACCTGGGCTGGCCTTCAACACCGCCGCCAGCTTCATGACCAACACCAACTGGCAGAACTACGGCGGCGAAAGCACGATGTCCTATCTCGTGCAGATGGCCGGCTTGACCGTACAGAATTTTCTGTCGGCGGCGACTGGCGTCGCCATTGCGGTCGCATTGATCCGCGGCTTTGCTAGAGCCTCAGGCAAATCGATCGGCAATTTCTGGGTCGATATGACCCGCGGCACGCTCTACCTGCTTTTGCCCTTTTGCATCGTGTTGACTCTTGTCTATGTCTATCTCGGCATGCCGCAAACGTTCGCTGCCTACGTCAACGCGACGACGCTCGAAGGCGCGCAACAGACTATCGCGGTCGGGCCGGTCGCTTCCCAGGTTGCCATCAAGATGCTCGGCACCAACGGCGGCGGTTTCTTCAACGCCAATGCCGCGCACCCGTTCGAAAATCCCGACGCGATCTCGAACCTGATCCAGATGGTGACGATCTTTGCCCTCGGCGCGGCGCTGACCAATGTCTTCGGCCGCATGGTAGGCAACCAGCGCCAGGGCTGGGCAATTCTGTCGGCGATGGGCGTGCTGTTCATCGCTGGCGTTGCCGTCTGCTACTGGGCGGAAGCCGCCGGCAATCCGCTTGTTCATGCGCTGGGTGTCGACGGCGGCAACATGGAGGGCAAGGAGAGCCGCTTCGGCATCGCCCTGTCGGCACTGTTTGCCGTCATCACCACGGCCGCATCCTGCGGCGCCGTCAACGCCATGCATGACAGCTTCACCGCACTCGGCGGCATGATCCCCATCATCAACATGCAGCTCGGCGAGGTCATTGTCGGCGGCGTCGGCGCCGGCTTCTACGGTATCCTGATGTTCATCGTCATTGCCGTTTTCGTCGCCGGGCTGATGGTCGGACGCACGCCCGAATATCTCGGCAAGAAGATCGAGGCCAAGGAGGTCAAGATGGCTATGCTGGCCGTGCTCTGCCTGCCGCTTGCAATGCTGATCTTCACTGCTATCGCGGTGGTGCTGCCGACCGGCGTTGCTTCCATCGCCAATGCCGGCCCGCATGGCTTCTCCGAGGTTCTCTATGCCTACACCTCGGCCGCGGCGAACAATGGCTCCGCCTTTGGCGGCCTCAGCGGCAACACGCCCTGGTACAACGTAACGCTCGGCATCGGCATGCTGATGGGCCGGTTCCTGGTCATTATTCCGGCGTTGGCGATTGCTGGCTCGCTGGTTGCGAAGAAGACCGTCCCTGCCTCCGCCGGCACCTTCCCGACCGATGGTCCGCTGTTCGTCGGACTGCTGGCCGGTGTCATCCTGATCGTCGGCGGCCTGACCTTCTTCCCGGCTCTGGCGGTCGGACCGATCGTCGAGCACCTGGCGATGATTCATGGTCAGACATTCTGAAACGGCCATGCCCTGGTTCAAGATCATACCTCGAAAGGTCGGGCATCGCCCCGAGCCGGAGGGGGAGAAAACGCCCCCTCCTTTCCCGACGCTGTCCACATTCCTCGCTATTGCGGCAGCCTTGATCATGATCTGGCTGCTGGCTTATGGGCCGCCGCACCTTCGTTCGGCACACGATCGACCGGTCAACAACATCGACACTGGAGCTACCAAATGAGCCCGTCGAAATCCGTGAGCATCATGGATACCCGCATTCTGTGGCCCGCTATCGGCGGTTCCTTCAGAAAACTGAACCCGCGCATCTTGATGCGAAACCCGGTGATGTTCGTCGTCGCCGTCGTCTCGGCGCTCACCACCGTGCTGTTCGTCAAGGATCTCGTTACCAGCGGCGGCGATCTTGGCTTCACGCTGCAGATCATCATCTGGCTGTGGTTCACCGTGCTCTTCGCCAATTTCGCCGAAGCGGTGGCCGAAGGCCGCGGCAAGGCGCAAGCTGACTCGCTGCGTCGGGCGCGAACCGAGACGCAGGCCAAGCTGTTGAACGGTGGCGACCGCAGCAAGTTCAAACTGGTGCCCGGCACCAGCCTGAAGGTCGGCGACATCGTGCTTGTCGAAGCCGGCGACATCATCCCCTCGGACGGCGAGGTGGTCGAAGGCGTGGCGTCGGTCAACGAGGCGGCCATCACCGGCGAATCCGCACCGGTCATCCGCGAATCCGGAGGCGATCGTTCGGCGGTGACCGGCGGCACGCAGGTCTTGTCCGACTGGATCCGCGTGCGCATCACTGCGGCTGCCGGTCATACGTTCCTCGACCGCATGATCTCGCTGGTCGAGGGCGCCGAGCGCCAGAAGACACCCAACGAGATCGCGCTCAACATCCTGCTCGTCGGCATGACGCTGATCTTCGTGCTGGCGACGGCGACGATCCCGAGCTTCGCCTCGTATTCGGGCGGCTATATCTCGGTGACCGTGCTGGTCGCCCTGTTCGTTACCCTGATCCCGACCACAATTGGCGCCCTGCTGTCGGCTATCGGCATTGCCGGCATGGACCGCCTGGTGCGCTTCAACGTGCTCGCCATGTCGGGCCGCGCCGTCGAGGCGGCCGGCGATGTCGACACGCTGCTGCTCGACAAGACCGGAACCATCACGCTGGGCAACCGTCAGGCGACGGCATTTCGTCCGGTCAAGGGCGTCACCGAACAGGAACTGGCCGACGCGGCTCAGCTTGCCTCGCTTGCCGACGAAACGCCGGAAGGCCGCTCGATCGTCGTCCTGGCGAAGGAAAAATACGCTATCCGCGCCCGCGACATGGCAAGCCTGCACGCGACTTTCGTGCCCTTCACCGCGCAAACCCGCATGAGCGGTGTCGATCTGGAAGGCTCCTCAGTCCGCAAGGGCGCAGTCGATGCGGTACTTGCCCACGTCAACCTCTCGACCGTTGCCACAGGCAGTACGCGCCCCGGCAGCGACACCGTCCGCGACCTTCAGGCGATCGCCGACGAGATCGCCAAATCGGGTGGCACTCCACTCGCGGTCGAGCGCGACGGGCGCCTGCTCGGCGTCGTCCATCTGAAGGACATCGTCAAGGGCGGCATCGCAGAACGCTTTGCCGAATTGCGCCGCATGGGCATCCGCACGGTGATGATCACCGGCGATAATCCGATGACCGCGGCGGCGATCGCGGCGGAAGCCGGCGTCGACGACTTCCTTGCCCAGGCGACGCCCGAGGACAAGTTGAAGCTGATCCGCGACGAGCAGGCCAAAGGCAAACTGGTCGCGATGTGCGGCGATGGCACCAACGATGCGCCGGCCCTTGCGCAGGCCGATGTCGGCGTTGCCATGAACACCGGCACGGTCGCGGCGCGCGAGGCCGGCAACATGGTCGATCTCGACAGCGATCCGACCAAGCTGATCGAGATCGTCGAAATCGGCAAGGCGCTGCTGATGACGCGTGGCTCGCTGACCACCTTCTCCATCGCCAACGACGTGGCCAAGTATTTTGCCATCATCCCGGCAATATTCGCCGTCTTCTACATCGCCCCGGGCCAGACCGCCGGGCCGCTGCAAGCGCTCAATGTCATGCATCTGGCGACGCCGCAGAGCGCTATCCTCTCGGCCATCATCTTCAACGCGCTGATCATCATTGCGCTGATCCCGCTGTCGCTGAGGGGCGTCAAATACCGCGCGGTCGGCGCCGGTGCGCTGCTCAGCCGCAATCTCATTGTCTATGGCCTTGGCGGCGTCGTAGTGCCCTTCGTTGGCATCAAGATGATCGACATGGCCATCACCGCTCTCGGTCTCGCCTAAGGAACCACGTCGATGCTCAATCAAATCAGGCCCGCGATCGTCATGATCGTCTTCTTCACCATTCTGACGGGTTTGGTCTATCCGATCGGCATGACCGGCATTGCCCAGGCGCTGTTTTCGCGCCAGGCCAATGGCAGCCTGATCGAGAAGGACGGCAAGCTCGTCGGTTCCGAGCTGATCGGCCAGGCTTTCGAAAGCGACCGCTACTTCCATGGCCGCCCTTCGGCTGCCGGCGACGGCTACAATGCCGCCGCCTCGGGCGGCTCGAATCTCGGCCCGACCAACCCGAAGCTCATCGACAGGATCAAGAGCGACGCCGAAAAGCTGAGAGCCGAAAACCCGAGCCAGCCGGTACCGATGAATCTGGTCACCACGTCCGGCAGCGGCCTCGATCCGCATATGAGCCCCGATGCGGCCTATTTTCAGGTTGCCAGGGTGGCCAAGGCCAGGGGCGTCGATGAATCCAGGATCAAATCGCTTGTCGACAGCCATGTCGAAGATCGCGAATTGGGATTCATCGGCGAGCCGGTAGTCAATGTGCTGGCCCTCAACCTTGCGCTGGACGATGCCATGAAACAGTGAAGGACCGGCGCCGGGATCGACACCGAAGCCGGCGCCGTTCATGATTGACCCGTATGCCAGACGACAGACGCACCGCCGAAACCAGGCCCTCTCCCGACGCGCTGCTCGAGCATGCCGAGCGGGAGGAGCGCGGCCGCCTGAGGATATTTCTCGGCGCCGCCCCCGGTGTCGGCAAGACCTACGAGATGCTGATGTCGGGCCGCGCCAGGCTGGCCGACGGGGTCGACGTGGTGATCGGCATCGTCGAGACGCACGGCCGCAAGGAAACCCAGACGCTGGTCGAAGGCTACGAGGTCATTCCTCGCCTTGAGATCGATTACAAGGGGCGGATCCTTGAGGAGATGAATCTCGACGCCATCCTCGCCCGGCACCCGGCGCTAGTTCTGGTAGACGAACTCGCCCACACCAACGTCGCCGGCAGCCGTCACCCCAAGCGCTATCTCGACGTCCAGGAAATCCTGACGCACGGCATCGATGTCTACACGACGCTGAATATCCAGCACGTCGAGAGCCTGAACGATGTCGTGGCGCAGATCACCCGCGTCAGGGTGCGGGAAACTGTCCCCGACTCCATAATCGACCAGGCCGACGACATCGAGATCATCGACCTCACCCCCGACGATCTGATCAAACGGCTTGAGGAAGGCAAGGTCTACATCCCCAGCACCGCCCAGCGCGCCATCGAGAACTATTTCTCGCCGGGCAATCTGACGGCGCTCCGGGAATTGGCGCTCCGCCGCACTGCCCAGCGGGTCGACGAGCAGTTGCTGACCCACATGCGGGCCCACGCGATACCCGGGCCTTGGGCGGCGGGGGAAAGGGTTCTCGTCTGCGTCGATGCGCGTCCGGGCGGGGCGGCCCGTGTACGCTATGCGCGGAGGTTGGCCGACCGGCTCCGCGCCCCTTGGACGGCGCTTCATGTCGATACCCCTCATTCAGCGGCCATGCCCGAGGAGGACAAGGATCGGCTGGCGACGCAGCTGCGCCTTGCCGAGCAGCTCGGTGCCGAGGTGACGACCATTCCGGGTCAGAACGTCGCGCAAGACATCGTTCGGCATGCGACGGCGAACAACTTCACCCATATCGTGATCGGCAGGCCGACCCGATCGCGTTGGCGGGAATTGATCGAAGGCTCGCTCACTTATGATCTCATCCGCAATGCCGGCGACATCAGCGTCCATGTCATTTCGGGAAACGAACGCAACGCCGAGGCGACTTCGAGGACCGTCAAGGCGGCGGACGAGCAGTGGCAGTTCGAGATCTGGCCCTATCTCAGGGCCACGGCCTATGTTGTTGGCTCGCTCGCCTTCGCCGTCCTTCTCGACCAGTTTCTCGACGTCCGCAATCTGGCGATCATCTTTCTCATTGGGGTCCTGACGTCGGCGGTGACCGGCGGTCTCTGGCCGGCTTTGTATGCCTGCCTCATCAGCGCCATTGCCTTCAACTATTTCTTCCTGGAACCACGCTACACGCTGACGATCGAGGATCCGGAGAGCATCGTTGCGCTGGCTGTCTTCCTGGTTGTTGCGGTCATTGGCAGCAATCTAACAGCGCGCGTGCAGCGTCAGGCGGTCGCCGCGCGCTCGCGGGCACGCGCCACAGAAGATATTTATCTCTTCTCAAAGAAGCTCGCCGGCGCTGGGACGCTTGATGACGTTCTCTGGGCGACTGCCTTCCAGATCGCCTCGATGCTGAAGCTGCGCGTGGTGCTGCTTCTGCCGGAGAACGGCACGATTGCGGTCAAGGCCGGCTACCCACCCGACGACACGCTGGCCGAGGCCGACATCGCAGCAGCCCGTTGGGCGTGGGAGCATAACCGCGCCGCCGGGCGCGGCGCCGACACGCTGCCCGGAGCAAAGCGCCTCTATCTGCCCCTGCGGACCGGACGCACGGCGGTGGGCGTCGTTGGCCTCGACAACGACAAGCAAGGTCCGCTGCTGACACCCGAGCAGCAGCGTCTGCTCGATGCGCTCGCCGACCAGGCGGCGGTCGCCATCGAACGCATCCAGCTCGTCGCCGATGTTGACCGGGCCAAGCTCGCGGCCGAGGCAGACCGTCTGCGCTCGGCCTTGCTCACCTCCATTTCCCACGATTTGAAAACGCCGCTTGCCGCCATCATGGGCGCAGCCGGAACACTCAGGGACTTCGAGGCCGCACTTCCCGAGCAGGACCGGGCGGAACTGCTGTCGACCGTGCTCGATGAAGCGGAGAGGCTTAACCGCTTCATCGCCAACCTACTCGATATGACCAAGATCGAATCCGGCACTATGGAGCCGAACTATGCGTTTCACTATCTCGGCGACATTGTCGGCTCAGCCCTGCGTCGGGCCCGCAAAATCGTCGGCGAGCACAAGACCGAGATCGATATTCCATCGAATCTGCCGATGTTGCGGGTCGACCCCGTTCTGTTCGAACAGGTGCTGTTCAACCTCCTCGACAATGGTGCAAAATACGCGCCGCCAGGTTCGACGATCCGCCTGCAGGCCTGGGCCGACAATGGCTTCGTCATCCTGCAGATCATGGATGAGGGACCAGGCATCCCGTCAGCGGATCTAGACCGCGTTTTCGACACTTTCTACCGTGTGCGCAAGGGCGACCAGGTGCGTGCCGGCACCGGGCTCGGCCTGTCGATTTGCCGCGGCTTCATCGAAGCGATGGGCGGGACGCTCTCGGCGGCAAACAGGTCCGACCGCTCGGGGGCGGTTTTCACCATCAGGATGCAGGTGGTGCCGACAGAGCTGCCCAACCTCGGCGAACCCGAGACGGGCCATCAAAATATGGACGATCTGGCATGACGAGCCTAGATGTCAGGATATTGGTGGTCGACGACGAACCGCCGATCCGGAAACTGCTTCGCGTCGGGCTTGGCAGCCAAGGCTATGCGATCAGCGAGGCGCCGAACGCCAGGGCGGCGATTGAACTCATCGCGACGGAAAAGCCGGACCTTGTCCTGCTCGATCTCGGCCTCCCCGGCATGAGCGGCCATGATTTGCTGCGCAAATGGCGGGATGATGGCCTGGACATTCCCGTGGTTATTCTTTCCAGCCGCACTGATGAGGCCGGCATCGTGTCCGCCCTTGAACTCGGCGCCGACGACTATGTCACCAAGCCGTTCGGTATGAACGAGCTTGTCGCACGCATCCGCGTAGCGCTTCGCCACAAATTTCAGCAGCAGGGTGAGAGACCGGTGTTCCAAACCGGCGACCTCTCCGTCGATCTGGTGAAGCGCGTCGTCAAGGTCGAGGACAAGGAGATAAAGCTCTCGCCGAAAGAATACGACATTCTTCGCACCTTGGTGCAGCACGCCGGCAAGGTTCTCACCCACCAGTTCCTGCTGAAGCAGGTCTGGGGCGATTCCACCGACGTTCAATATCTCAGAGTCTATGTCCGGCAACTCAGGCTAAAGATTGAAAAGACGCCCGACCAGCCCCGCTATATCACGACCGAGACCGGCGTCGGATACCGGCTGCGCGAAGTCGATTGACGCGACGAGCATCCGAAGCCGAAATGCCTCTTCCAATCTGCTTCAAATCAGCGGCGGCCATGGCGTCGCCGGACAAAAGCCCTATATTAAAAGAAGATTGGTTTTGTGCGGGAATGAACGAATGCCACGGCTTCGTCTATTGACGTTTTTAGGGTCGGCAATGCTGACTGCGTCGATGCTGTCGGGCGTAAATCCTGCTGCATCGGCACAGGTCGGCAGTCCCGCCGATCGCAACGTGTTGATCCAGCAAGACCAGTTGCAGATGTTGGAGAACAGGCTGCGGCGGCAGCAATACCAGCAGCAGCAACAGCAGTACCGTGCCCTGGATCGCCAAATCCCAATACCGCAACGGCAGGAGGTGCCGCAGATGAGGCCAACTTGCCAGTTGCTGCCGTCAGGGAGCGGCTTTGTCAGCACCTGCCGCTGACGACCGGTCCCTTTCATTTATTTAGCCGACTTATATACTGGGGAAACCGCTCCGCCTGCGCCCCATTGAAAGCGGGCGAGTTTGCAACGCTGCCCTTGCCGTCTGGGCACCGATTCGACTGGATTATCGAATGGCAGCCAGCAAGAAGAAGGTTGTACGCAAGGCAAGGAAGGGCGACGGGGTTCGCCAGGTCGCGGCGATTCCCTTTCGGCTGAACGAGCATGGCGATGTCGAGGTGATGCTGGTCACATCGCGAACGACGAGGCGCTTCATCGTACCGAAGGGCTGGCCGATGAAGGGCAAGAGCGGCCGCAAGGCAGCCACCATCGAAGCACAGGAAGAAGCCGGTGTTCTCGGCAAGACACTGAAACAGCCTGCCGGCACCTACCACTACTGGAAGCGGCTGGCGAACCGCTTCGTTCGCGTCGATGTCGTCGTCTATTTGCTTGAGGTAACCGAGGAACTTGCCAAGTGGCAAGAAGCCAAGAGACGGCAGCGGGCATGGCTGACGCCGACCGACGCGGCGTTGCTGATCGACGAGCCGGATCTTTCGACGCTGGTGAGGAACATCAGGATTGCCGAACTGGAGCATAATCCCAAAAAGCAGAGTCCGGCGTTCGGAAAAGATCCCGCTCAATAGAAGATGGAGGCATGCCCCAACTGTGTCGGGATGGAATTGGTTTCCAGCGCCCGCCGCCCCCGTCTCTTGAACCGATGCCTCACTGACTGCCATCGTCTTCCTCGGGCAGAGGCCGCGCCGGCGTGCCGGTATAGGCCCACAGCCATTCGCGCGGCAGTGGCCCTTTGTTGCGTTCGCTCTCCTGCGACTGTTCCCATGCATGTGCGAGGATGCCGACGGAGCGCGACAGCACGAAAAGGCCCCGCGTCAGCGGCGGCGGGAAGCCGAGCTCGCCGTAGATGACGGCCGTGGCGCCGTCGATATTGAGCGGGATTTTTTTGCCCTTGCGCCGCGAAACCTCGGCCTCGACCATCTCGGCGATATCGGCGAAGCGCCCGCTGACGACGCCGCGCGCGGCAAAGTCACGGGTCAGCTCGATGAGGCGGGGCGCCCGCGGGTCGACCGGGTGGAAGCGATGGCCGAGCCCGGGCACATAACCGTCCTCCCCAGCAAGGAAATGATCAACCCGCAGCGACACGGCGCCCGCGAGGGGCACGCCGGCGTCCACTTCAGCGGCGATGTCGCCGTAGAAGGAAAGCGCCTGTTCGCCGGCGCCGCCATGCACATCGCCAAGCACGTTGATGGCAGATGCCATGGCGCTGTTGATGCCGACGCCGCACGTGATCGCCATGCGGGCGATGGCGATCGACGGCGCCTGCGGCCCATGGTCGACGGCAGCACCCAGCGCGATGCCGAGCAGCGCCGCCTGCTCCTCGCTCGGCAGTTCGCCGCGCAGCATGAGCCAGATCATTGCCGGAAAGCTGACGCGACCGATCAGATCCTGGATTTCATAGCCGCGCAGCCGGATGACGCCGGGGCGCATCTCGATGATGCCGGTCTGCCACCATTCCTCGCCGCGCGCGCGGCCAGCCTTGTTTTCCGTGTCGCTCATGGCTTCTTTTCCGTGCCGCTCATGCCTTCGCTCTTTTCTTGGCGCGTGGCGGCAGGTTGGCAAAAACTTCGTCCATATGCTCGCCCAGCCCCGGCGGCGGCCTGCTCGGCAAAGGTGCCTCGCCATCGACCATGAAGCCGCCGCGCACCACGGTCAGCGGCCTAGCCATCCCGGACACGGCCTGGAAGCGTACCGTCATGCCGCGCTCGATCACTTGTCTCTCTTGCAGTACCTGCGGGATTGTCAGCACCCGGCCTGCCGGCACGCCGGCGCGATTGAACGTCTCCTCCCAGGCGGCGGCCGAGCCGCTCGCCAAGGCATCCTCGATCAGCGCTTTCAATGCAATGCGGTTCTGCTTGCGCGTTTCGCGCTCGGCAAAGCGGACATCCGACGCCAACTCCGGCCGACCGATCAACCGGCACAGCGTGACGAACTGCTCTTGCTTGTTGGCGGCGATGTTGAGCAAGCCGTCGCCGGTGCGAAACGCGCCAGACGGTGCGGCCGTCATGTTTTCATTGCCCATCGGCTGCGGCTCGACGTCCGCCGTCAGATAGTTCGACACCGGCCAGCCGAGCGCAGAAAGCGTGCATTCGAGCATCGACACGTCGAGGAACGCGCCCTCGCCAGTCGTCTTCTGCTTGACCAGTGCGGCGGTAATGGCGAAGGCTCCGACCAGCCCGCCAAGCGTATCGGCGACGGGATAGCCGACACGCAGCGGCGCCGTTTCCGGTGTACCGGTGATGCTCATGATGCCGGAAAGACCCTGGATAATCTGGTCGTAGGCTGGATTGTCGCGCATCGGCCCGGTCTGGCCGAAGCCCGATATCGCACAGTAGACAAGGCTTGGCCGGACCTCCTTCAGCCTGGCATGGCCAAGCCCCAGCCGGTCCATTACGCCGGGGCGGAAATTCTCGACCAGCGCGTCGGCCGAAGCGACCAGATCGAGGAAGCGTTCGCGGTCGGCCTCCTGCTTGAGATCGAGCGCCACCGAGCGTTTGCCGGCATTCTGCGCCAGGAACGAAGCGCCCATGCCCGCCCGGTTGAGCTCCGGCGAGGCGCCGAGCTGGCGCGCCAGATCACCACCTTGCGGCGTCTCGACCTTGATGACGTCGGCCCCGAGCAACGCCAGCTGATAGGTGCAATAGGGGCCGGCCAGCACATTGGTCAGGTCGAGAACGCGGATGCCGGAAAGCAGGTCGGTCATGACGTCACGAACAGCTCAGGCATCGCCCGGCACGTGCTCCGGCCCGCGCAAGCGCCTGTGCTCGATGTAGGCCCAGATATGCGGTCCAACCAGGCCGATGAAGGCCAGCGTCAGCAGCGTCAGCGACAGCGGATGCTTGTAGAACACCGTCCAATCGCCGTTCGAGATGGTCATCGCGCGGCGGAACTGCGTTTCCGCAAGCGGCCCGAGAATCATGCCGATGATGACCGGCGCGGTCGGGAAATCGAAACGCCGCATCAGGAAGCCGGCGGCACCGAGCAGATAGAGGATGACGAGGTCGATCGGCGATTGCGAGATACCGTAGGTGCCGACCGTGGCGAACACGACGATGCCGGCATAGAGCTGCGGCGCCGGGATCTTCAGCAATCGCACCCAGAGCCCGATCAGCGGCAGGTTGAGGACGACGAGGATGACATTGGCGATGAACAGGCTGGCGATCAGCCCCCACACCAGGTCGGCCTGCGTCGTCAGCAGCAGCGGCCCCGGATTGATACCGTAGCTCTGGAACGCCGACAGCATGATCGCGGCCGTCGCCGAGGTCGGCAGGCCGAGCGTCAGCATCGGCACCAGCACGCCGGCCGCGGATGCATTGTTGGCGGCCTCCGGCCCGGCAACGCCCTCGATGGCGCCGACGGTGCCGAACTCCTCCTTGTGTCTGGAGAGTTTCTTCTCGATCGCATAGGAGAGGAAGGTCGGGATTTCGGCGCCGCCGGCCGGCATGGCACCGATCGGGAAGCCGATCAGGGCACCGCGCAGCCATGGCTTCCACGAGCGCGCCCATTCGGCCGCGGTCATGTAGAGCGAGCCCTTCAACGGCACGATATCGTCCTTGCCGGCATAGCGGCGCGAGGCCATGTAAAGCGTCTCGCCAACGGCGAACAGGCCAACGGCGACGACGATGACGTCGACGCCGTCCAACAATTCGCTCATGCCGAAGGTGAAGCGCGGCTGCCCCGTCTGCAGGTCGACGCCAATCATGCCGACGACGAAGCCGACGAACAGACTGGTCAGGCCGCGCACCGAAGACGAGCCGAGCACCGCCGAAACCGTGATGAAGGCCAGCACCATCAGCGAGAAATATTCGGCCGGGCCGAAGGCCAGCGCGAATTTGACGACGATCGGCGCCAGGAAGGCAACGCCGATCGTGCCCAGCGTGCCGGCGACGAAGGAGCCGATCGCCGAGGTCGCCAGGGCCGCACCGCCACGGCCGGAGCGGGCCATCCGGTTGCCTTCCAGCGCGGTGACGATGGTGGCGCTTTCGCCAGGCGTGTTGAGCAGGATCGATGTCGTCGAGCCGCCATACATGGCGCCGTAGTAGATGCCGGCAAACAGGATGAAGGATGCCTCCGGCGCCACCTGATAGGTGATCGGCAACAGCAGCGCGATGGTCAGTGCCGGCCCGAGGCCGGGCAGCACGCCGATGGCAGTCCCCAGCGTGGTGCCGACCAGGCACCATATGAGATTGATCGGCGAGAAGGCGACCGAAAATCCGTGCGCGAGATGGCCAAGCGTTTCCATGGCGTCAGCCCCTCAGCATGGCAACGATCGAATCGACGGTCGCATTCAGCTGGTTTTCGATGAAGCCGGCACCGATATTGACGCCAAGCGCCCTGGCAAAGCCGAAATAGGCGGCCAGCGCCAGGATCAGCCCGAGCAGCACGTCACGCAGCGGACGCCGGCTGCCGAAACCGTGGCAGATGAGAACGAACATGATGACAGATGCCGCGGTAAAGCCGAGCGGCTGGATCAGCACCAGATTGGCGATCAGTCCGAGGGCGACGATGCCCATCGCCTTCCAGTCGGTCGGCGTCTCCTTTTCGTCCTCCGGCTGCCATCCGCCCCGCAAGGCGGCAATGATGAGCAGCAGCGACAGGATCATCATCCCGGTCATGGTGATGTAGGGAAAGACGGTCGGACCGACCTTGGAATAGAGCGGCGAGACCGGGATTGCCAGCGTCTGCCAGGCAACCGCACCCGCACAGGCGAGGAGCCCAACGCCGATCAGCAGTTCGGGCACTGCAAGGCGCGGCGGCGCCTGCTGGTCGCTGGTGCTCATCATCGTCCTCCCAATGCCAGCCCCGAGGGCCGGTTCTCCCTGGACCGGTCTCACTCGGCCGATCTCGGCCTAGTTTCACCTCCGGCGCCGCGTATGTCCATGCGGCTGGCGAAAATCGGCAAGGGTTGGGCGCAGGCCGCCCCTTGCCGAGAGCATCACGCCAGGCCGAGGTCCTTGAGGATCGTCCCGATGCGGGCCGTGTCTTCGGCGACGAATTTCGCATAATCGTCACCGGTGAGCAGGATCTGCGTCCAGTTACGGTTCTTGCATTCGGTGGCCCAGGCGTCGCTCTTGGCCATGGTCTCGATCAGCTTGATCATTGCTGCCTTGTCGGCGTCCGAGACGCCGGGCGGTGCGAAGACGCCGCGCCAGTTGAACAGCTCGACATCGATGCCGGCTTCCTTCATCGTCGGCGCATCAATTCCCTCCTGGCGTTTATCCGCGGAGATGGCCAGCAGCCGCAGCGCACCCGCCTTGACCTGTTCGGCGAACTCGCCATAGCCGGAGATGCCGGCCGCGACCTGGTTGCCGAGCAGCGCCGACAGCGCCTCGCCGCCGCCGGCAAACGGCACATAGGAGAGATTGGTGGCCGGAACACCGACGGTCTTGGCGATGAGGCCGAACAAGATGTGGTCCGAGCCGCCAGCCGAACCGCCGGCGACCGGAACCTGCGTCGGGTCGGCTTTGAGGGCGGCAACAAAGTCGGCCGCAGTCTTGAATGGCGAGGCGGCCGGCACCACAAGCGCCTCGAACTCGCCAGTAAGGCGGGCGATTGGCGTGACTTCGGTAAGGTTGTTAGCCGCCTTGTTGGCGATGATCGCGCCGACCATGACCATGCCAGCCACCATCAGCGCATTGCCCTTGCCCTTCCACTGGTTGACGAATTGCGGCAGGCCGACAGTACCGCCGGCGCCGCCGACATTGGTGATCTGCGAGCCGGAGATCAGTTTTTCGCTGCGCAGCACCTGGTCCATGGCGCGCGCCGTCTGGTCCCAGCCGCCGCCCGGCGCCGCTGGCACGAAAATCTGCAGCTGCGGCGCGTCCTGCGCGAAGGCGGGAATAAAATGCGATGCCGCGAGTCCGGCAGCACCTGCTGCCGCGGTGCTCATCAAGAATCGGCGTCTGTTCAGCATGGGATTCCTCCAAATCGCGACACCTCCTCCGGTGCCTGCCAGAAACGTGGCCTGACTTCAGACCCGCTCGATAAAATTCATGCAGAGTTTGCGTCTTCCTGTCAAAGACAGAACACGCCGCATGCGGCACAATCGGCCTGCGCGATTTTCAGGCTGGCGAACCGGACGTCCGAAGACGACGTGGCAGGCAGTGCCAAACAACATCCGTCAGGGTTGCCGCTCCAGCAGGATGGTCGGCTTGCCTTGGTAGACGGTTCGCAGCACTTCGCCATAACCACATTTTGCCGCGACGTTCAGCGATCCGGTGTTTTCCGGATCGATGATGCAGACGGTCTTCGCGGCGCCGAACGTCTCGTCGCCCCAGGCAAGCACCCGTGCGACGACTTCGCTGGCCAACCCGTGGCCATGCGCGCGCAAAACCAGAGCCCAGCCGGCCTCCGGAATGCCCTCGATCGACGGCGTCATGTCGCGTTTCAGATCGTGAAAGCCGGCCTCGCCGATGAAGCGGCCGGTCGCTTTTTCCTCGATCGCCCAGAAGCCGTAGCCCAGAAGCGACCACAGGCCGGCGTGGCGCAGGAAGCGCATCCAGCTTTCCTCCCGCGTGCGCGGCTTGCCGCCGATAAAGCGGGTGACGGCGGGATCGGCCCACATCGCGACATAGGCGTCGAAATCGTCAAGCCGGTGCGGCCGCAGGACCGTGCGCGAGGTCTCAATTACTGGGGCGACAATTGTATGCGGACTGGCCATGGTCATGTCTCGGTTGTTGCCCGTGCAGGTCTTCCAAAAGTGGGGACAGCGACACGCCCGAGACGGGAAATCCAAATCCGTTGCGAAAAACAAGAGCCAAGGCTGTGTAGATCATCTTCCAGGCTGATGTGAATCCTGCCAGGCGGTGTTAGTTTTTCTCCAGTACTGGTTCAGGCGCGTTGGGTTTCGGCGCTGCCGTCCGACAGAGGGAAAACAGCATGGACACGACCGACCTTGTGCTTGCCATCTTCCATCATCTGCTGGTGTTTTCGCTGGCAGGCATCATCGGCGCCGAGTTCGTCCTGATCCGCAGCGACTTGTCCGCCGCGACGCTGAAGCGGCTTGTCGGCATCGATCGCCACTACGGCATCATCGCCATGCTGATCATCGTCGCCGGCATCGGCCGCGTCATCTATGGTCTCAAGGGCTGGGAATTCTACGTCTACAACTGGATGTTCTGGGCAAAGATGGCCGCCTTCGCAATTGTCGGCCTGTTGTCGATTATCCCGACCGTCCGATTCCTGTCCTGGAATAGGCAGGCGAGCGCCAGTCCCGGCTTCCAGGTGCCTGCGGCGGAGCTAGCGTCCGTTCGCAGCTATGTCCGCACCGAGGCCTTCATCTTCCTCTTGATCCCGGTGTTCGCGGCGGCGATGGCGCGCGGCTACGGTTATTAAGATAGGTCGGAGGAAGGGCATCGCGCGGCCCAACCTTTCCACTCATTTGCGCGGACAAACGTGCAGTTTGCCGTTCGAGGCTGATTGTCATTTGTCGGGTTGCGCTAGTTATTGCTCCATCTACATTCGGTTTTGAGAGGAACTCCGCGCAGCGGTTGGTAATTCGTATCCTGGGAGGAATCACGATGAGAAAATTCGTCGCCGCGCTGGCTGCCGTTGCGGCCGCCATGCTTTACCCACCGGCCGCTGGCGCGCAGACCTACCCCGAACGCACGATCAGCATTGTCGTGCCGTTTTCGGCCGGCGGCCCGACTGACACCGTCACGCGTCTTGTCGCGGAAGCCATGTCGAAGGACCTCGGCCAGCAGGTCATCGTCGAGAATGTCGGCGGCGCCGGCGGCACACTGGGCGCGGGCCGCGTCGCAAATGCCGAGCCTGACGGCTACACGCTGCTCCTCCATCACATCGGCATGGCGACAAGTGCTACGCTCTACAGAAAGCTCGCCTACGACACGCTGAACGCATTCGAATATGTCGGCCTCGTCACCGAGGTGCCGATGACCATCGTCGGCCGCAAGGACCTCGAGCCGACCGATCTGAAGGGGCTGGTCGACTACGCCAAGGCTAACAAGGACAGCATCACCGTTGCCAATGCCGGGATCGGTGCCGCCTCGCATCTGTGCGGCATGCTGTTTATGAGCGCCATCGGCACGCCGCTGGTCACCGTACCATATAAGGGCACCGGCCCGGCCATGACCGATCTTCTCGGCGGCCAGGTCGACATCATGTGCGACCAGACGACCAATACCACCAAGCAGATCCAGGGCGGCACGATCAAGGCTTATGCCGTAACCTCGCCGCAACGGCTAGACGTGCTGCCGGACGTGCCGACGACGATAGAGGCCGGTCTTCCCCAGGTGCAGGTCGGCATCTGGCACGGCATCTATGCACCCAAGGGCACGCCGGCCGAGATCACCGAACGCCTGTCGAAATCTCTGCAGGTGGCGCTGAAGGACCAGAACGTCGTCGCCCGATTTGCCGAACTCGGCACCAAGCCGTCGCCCGAGGCCGATGCCACGCCGGCCGCGCTCAAGGCCAAGCTGGAAAGTGAGATTGCGCGCTGGAAGCCGATCATCGAAGCGGCCGGCCAGTACGCCGACTAAAGGTTTTTAACGGGGCGCCGCCGGCGCCCCGTTTTTACACCGGCATCGGCACGCCCGTGAGGCGGGCCGGGAGGACGTCATGAAACCTTTCGCAATCGACAGAGCCAACGGCATATGCGCCGCGCTGTTGATCTTTATTGGCGTCTTTTTCGCGCTGCAGTCGCTGGGCCTCGAAATCGGCACCGCCTTTCGCATGGGGCCGGGCTATTTCCCCCTGGTTCTGGCGATCGTGCTCATTCTGCTCGGCGCCGTCATCCTAGTCGAGGCAGTGCGCTTCGAGAGCGAGCCGATCGGTTACATTGCGTGGCGCGGCATGCTGTTCATCCTGCCTGCTCCGATCTTCTTCGGCCTGACGGTGCGCGGCCTCGGCTTCATCCCATCGATCTTCCTGGCGGCGCTGATCGCATCGTTTGCCAGCGGCCGCATGAAGCCGCTGACCGCGCTCGTGCTGTCGGCCGGCCTGACGCTGTTCGCGTTCGCCATCTTCAGCTACGCACTCGGCCTGCCGTTCCGGCGTTTCGGCCCGTGGTTGCCACTGTCGTTGTGAGGAGATGAAATGGAACTCCTCAACAATCTCGCACTCGGCTTTTCGACGGCCACATCTTTGGCAAACCTCGGTTTCTGCCTGATCGGTGTCCTTCTCGGCACGCTGATTGGTGTCCTGCCCGGTATCGGCGCCACCGCAACCATTGCCATGCTGTTGCCGATCACCTTCCAGATCGGCGATCCGGTTTCCTCCCTGATCATGCTCGCCGGCATCTATTACGGCGCGCAGTATGGCGGCTCGACTACCGCTATTCTCATCAACATGCCCGGCGAATCCTCGTCGGCCGTCACCGCCATCGACGGCTACCAGATGGCCAGGAAAGGCCGCGCCGGGGCGGCACTGGCGACCGCGGCGATAGGCTCGTTCTTTGCCGGCACGGTGTCGACCTTCCTCGTCGCCATCTTTGCCCCGCCGCTGACGGCGATAGCGTTGAAATTCGGTGCTGCCGAGTATTTTTCGCTGATGATTGTCGGTCTGGTCTCGTCCGTCGCGCTCGCCCACGGCTCGATCGTCAAGGCGCTGGCCATGGTCGTGCTCGGCCTGCTGCTCGGCCTTGTCGGCACCGATATCTACACCGGTACACCCCGTTTCACGCTCGGCATCCGCGAATATGCCGACGGGCTGAATTTCGTCGCAGTGGCGGTCGGTGTCTTCGGCGTCGCCGAGATACTGCGCAACCTCGAAAACGAGCATGAGCGTTCCGTGCTGATCCGAAAGATCTCCGGCCTTATGCCGACCCGCGAAGATTTTCGGCGCATGGCGGCTCCCATCGTGCGCGGAACGATCATCGGTTCGGCGCTCGGCATCCTGCCGGGAGGCGGCGCGATCCTTGCCGCCTTTGCCTCCTACACCGTCGAAAAACGTGTCTCGAAAAATCCCGGGGAATTCGGCAAGGGCGCCATCGAAGGCGTCGCCGGACCGGAATCGGCCAACAATGCCGGCGCCCAAACCTCCTTCATCCCGATGCTGACGCTCGGCATTCCGGCCAACCCGGTAATGGCGCTGATGATCGGCGCTATGATCATCCAGGGCATCGTGCCCGGCCCCAATGTCGCCATCGAACAGCCTGCGCTGTTTTGGGGTATCATCACCTCGATGTGGATCGGCAATCTGATGCTGATCATCTTGAACCTGCCGCTGATCGGGCTTTGGGTGAAACTTCTTACCATCCCCTACTACGTGCTCTTCCCGATCATCATGGCGTTCTGCTCGATCGGCGTTTACAGCGTCAACACCAACGTCTACGACCTCTATGCCGTCGCCTTCTTCGGCTTGCTTGGCTACCTCCTGACCAAGCTGCGCTGCGAACCTGCGCCGCTGCTGCTCGGCTTCGTGCTCGGCCCGCTGCTCGAGGAAAACCTGCGCCGCGCCATGATCCTCTCGCGCGGCGATCCGAGCACCTTCGTGACGCGGCCGATCAGCGCCAGCCTGCTCCTCATCGCGCTTGCCGTGCTCGTCATCGTGTTTCTCCCCGCGGTCAAGAAGAAGCGCGAGGAGGTGTTTGTCGAAGAGAGTTCCTGAACGTGGACGGCGCCACATGCGAGGAACTTCACAGTCGCTTGCCGGGCACTGACTCAGTAGCCGCTTCTCCTGGCCCGAGCGGCGCGATCTCCACCAGCGGTGCAGGCACGCTGGTCGTCTTTTCCTTGGCCTTGCAGATATCGGCGATGACGCAGGCCGGGCAATCCGGCTTGCGCGCCTTGCAGACATAGCGGCCGTGCAGGATCAGCCAATGATGCGCGTGCCGCATATATTCATCCGGAATGATCTTCAGGAAACCTTGCTCGACCTGTTCCGGCGTCTTGCCCGGCGCCAGGCCGAGCCTGTTACCGATGCGGAAGATGTGCGTGTCGACCGCCATCGTATGCTGGCCGAATGCCACATTGAGCACGACGTTGGCGGTCTTGCGGCCGACACCCGGCAGCTCGACCAGTTGATCGCGATCCTCAGGCACCTCGCCGCCATGGTCGCGGATCAGCGCCTCCGACAGCGCGATGACGTTCTTGGCCTTGTTGCGCCATAGCCCGATGGTGCGGATATGGTCGCCGAGCTTGGCCTCGCCCAGCGCCAGCATCTTTTGCGGCGTGTCGGCAATTTTGAACAGCGCCCGCGTCGCCTTGTTGACGCCGGCGTCCGTCGCCTGAGCCGAAAGCACCACCGCCACCAACAGCGTGAAGGCGTTGATATGTTCGAGCTCGCCCCTCGGTTCCGGCCGCTGAACGGAAAAGCGCCGGAAAATCTCATGCACCTCGGCCGCGCTGTAAAGCGCCCGCGATCTTGCGGGCCGCGGACGCCGCTTGGCGTTCGAGCCGTCGCGGCGGCCGGGCAACAGGTCTTTTTTTAGCGCAGAAGAGTTTTTGGGCTTGGGGCTTGTCATTGCCTTCCTATAATATTCCCCAATGAGCGACACAAACGCCTCATTTCAGGCCGACGAGCCATTTTTCCAGGCGCTGCTGACACCGCACCGGTCGCTGGGCAAGACCGGCTTTGCCATACTGATGGGCGCCCTGCTGTTCGGCTGGCTGGTGACCGGAGCTTTTTTTCTGTCGCGCGGCGCCTGGCCGGTGTTCGGCTTCTTCGGCCTCGACGTGATCGCCGTCTACATCGCCTTCCGCGCCAATTATCGTGCCGCCCGGGCTCGCGAGGAGGTATCGGTGTCGCGCACCAGCCTCGACATCCGCAAGACTGCCCCGTCAGGCAAATCGGAAGCACACCGCTTCAATCCGTTCTGGGCGCGCTTTTCGATCGCCCGCCACGCCGAGATCGGCATCACCAGAATGGCGGTCGAGGCGCAAGGAAAAACCGTCTCGATCGGCGGCTTTCTCAACCCCGCCGACCGCGAGAGTTTTGCCACCGCATTTTCGCGCGCTCTGGCAGCCGCTAAGGCGCGCTGAGCCAGCGTTTCAGAACCGATAGCGCAACAGCCTGCCGATCTTGCGCAATGCTGGAATGTATTTCCAAAGGCGAACAAACAGTTTCGCGAACCAGCGCATGCGAGCGGCATGTTCCGGCTTATAGGCAGGGATGTCCTCGACGAACCGCAGCTTCGGAACGGCTCGCTCCAACTCATGCGGGTTCTCGATGCTCCAATGGACCTCGGCACCGGTGGCGCGGAAGGAGGAATTGAGGCGAATGATCTTCAGGCCCAGGCGACTATAGGCATCGAAAACCAGTTCGCCGCTCGAAAGATGTCCCACCAAACGAGAAAACAGTTGCTGCCCCTCTTCGGCGCCCAGGTAGGGAGTCAGGCCTTCCGCCACGACTATGGCCGGGCGATCCCGAGGTACTTCGTTCAGCCATCCCGGTTCGGTGACCGACGAAGCGATCAGGTGGTAGTGATCCCGCACGGGATAGAGCTTGCGCCTGAGGTCGATGACTTCGGGATAGTCGACGTCGAACCAGTCCACGCCGGCTGGCGGATCGATACGGAATACGCGCGTATCGAGCCCACACCCGAGATGCAGTACGATGGCGTCAGGATTTCGGGCGAGAAAGTCCTGAACGCAGACGTCCAGCGTCTTTGCCCTGATTGCTAGACCGACGCCGAGATTGTTGTCGACCTTGAGCTGTGAGAAATCATAGTCGATGTTGCGCACCGCCTCGTCGGCAAAGTAGTCCCTGAGCAGCGAATTGGGCAGCCGGCTCTCCAGCGCCTTGCCGTAAAGTGTCAAAAGCAAAGTCTCCTTTGCCCCGGTCAGGTTTACTTTTTCACCAGCCACGACCGTCCTCCCCATTCAAAGCCCAGCTCTATCTGGGTACATGCCGCGGGAAAGCAAGTTTCGGGTGGTGATCGGCGCCGCGAAGGACGATATTCGCACTCAAGGAGATACTGCCATGAACGCCCAAATGCCTCTCAAAACGACAGCAATCCTTCAGAAAGACATCACGCCTGAAGGTGGAGACTACGAAATCGTCCGTCGTGCCATCGAAAAGATCAGCCTCGACTATCGCGACCAGCCTTCGTTGGAAGTGCTGGCCGAGGAGGTCGGCGAGACGCCGACCGGGCTGCAGAAGCTGTTCACCCGCTGGGCCGGCCTGTCGCCCAAGGCTTTTCTGCAGGCCGTCACCCTCGATCATGCGCGCAAGCTGCTCGATGCCGGCATGCCGCTGCTTGAAACCTCGTTCGAACTCGGCATGTCCGGCCCAGGCCGGCTGCACGATCTGTTCGTCACCCACGAAGCGATGTCGCCGGGCGATTACAAGACCCGCGGCGCAGGGCTCACCATCCGCTACGGCTATCATATCTCGCCTTTCGGCATCGCGCTGATCATGGTGACGGACCGCGGCCTTGCCGGCCTCGCCTTCAACGACCCCGGCGGCGAGCGTGCGGCCTTTGCCGACATGTCCAGCCGCTGGCCGAATGCGACCTATGTCGAGGACATGGCGGCGACGGCACCCTATGCCGCGCGCATCTTCGATCCGTCGCTGTGGCGCGCCGACCAGCCGCTGCGCGTTGTCATGATCGGCACAGACTTCCAGGTCCGTGTCTGGGAGGCCTTGCTGCGCATTCCGATGGGCCAGGCCTGCACCTATTCCTCGATCGCCGCGCGCATCGGCGCACCGAGTGCCAGCCGGGCTGTCGGTGCCGCGGTCGGTGCCAATCCGATGTCCTTCGTCGTGCCGTGCCACCGGGCTCTCGGCAAGTCCGGCGCACTCACCGGCTACCATTGGGGTCTGACCCGCAAACGCGCCATCCTCGGCTGGGAGGCGGGACAGGTCTCTTCTTGAATAGCCAACGAATGGAACGATTGGAGCGATGCAAGGACCGCTAGGGTGACAAGCAGCGATCTTACGGAGTAGCTTCCCGGGCAATTAGAGTGGTATGCGCTAGCGGGAGGCACTACTTGATCGTCGTCATCGGCTCCATCAATCTCGATCTCATCGCCAGTGTCGACCGCTTGCCCGGTCCCGGCGAGACCGTGCGCGGCTCCGGTTTCGCTACTGCCCCCGGCGGCAAGGGCGCCAACCAGGCGCTGGCCGCCGCCCCCGCCGGCGCCAAGGTGCGCATGGTCGGCGCGGTCGGCAAGGACAGCTTCGCCAGCGACGCTCTGGCGCTGCTGCGCGACGGCAAGATCGACCTGTCCGGCGTCGGCGAGACCTTTGCCTCGACCGGTACCGCGTTGATCATGGTCGGCGCCGACGGCGAGAACGTGATCGCCGTTGTGCCGGGCGCCAATGATTCGGTCGTGCCGGGTGACCTTTCCAAGGCTTTCGTAAAAAACGGCGACGTCGTGCTGCTGCAACTGGAGATCCCGCTGCAGACCGTCGAGGCAGCACTCGACGCGGCAAGCACGGCCGCCGCGATCACCGTGCTCAACACCGCACCTTTCCATGGCGACGCGGCCGGCTTCCTCGGCAAGGCCGACTATCTCGTCGCCAACGAAACCGAGTTCGACCTCTATGGCGAGGCGCTGTCGTTGAATGGCCGCGACCGCCCGGCACGGATGCGCGACTATGCCGCGAGAACCGGCCGCACCATCGTCGTCACGCTTGGCTCGGACGGCGTTCTGGCGGCAACGCCGGACGATCTCCTGATGGTTCCGGCGCTGAAGATCACCCCGCTCGACACGGTCGGTGCCGGCGACACGTTCTGCGGCTATTTTGCAGCCGGGCTGGCAGCCGGCCTGCCGCTCGACCAGGCGCTAGCCCGCGCTGCCGCAGCCGGTTCGCTGGCCTGCCTGAAAGCCGGTGCACAGCCGGCCATCCCGCTGGCCAGGGACGTCGATGCCGCCCTGCAGAAATCTGCAGGCTAAAGCGGGATGACAGCCATGCGCCCGACGACGAAGCACGCGGTGCCGCCCGCCGGCGACATCTGCCGCCTGTCTGCCGTGGCGCTTGCCGGGAAGATCAGGCGCCGGCAGCTTTCGGTGCGCGAAGTGGTCGCGGCATTCCTCGACAGGATCGAGGCGGTGAACCCGCTGGTCAACGCTATCGTTTCATTGCGTGAGCGTGCCGACATCCTGCGCGAGGCCGACAGCGCTGACGCTCATCTGGCGCGAGGTGGAGATACCGGATCGCTGTTCGGCCTGCCGATCGCGATCAAGGATCTTGCGCTGACAAAAGGCCTGAGAACCGCCTTCGGCTCGCCGATCTTCGCCGATTTTGTGCCTGAGGAGGACGACTTCTTCGTCGAGCGCGTCCGCAAGGCCGGCGCGATCATCATCGGCAAGACCAATGTTCCCGAATTCGGGCTCGGCTCCAACACCTACAACACCGTGTTCGGACAGACGCTCAACGCATTTGACCCGGCGCTGACCGCCGGCGGCTCGAGCGGCGGTGCGGCGGTCGCGCTGGCGCTCGACATGGTTCCCGTTGCCGATGGCAGCGATTTTGGCGGTTCCCTGCGCAATCCCGCTGCCTACAACAATGTCTATGGCTTCCGTCCATCGCAGGGATTGGTGCCGGCCGGCCCAGACCTTGATGTGTTTCTTGCGCAAATGGGCGTCGAAGGGCCGATGGGGCGTAACGTGCGTGACATGGCGTTGCTGCTCGACGTTCAGGCCGGCTATCATCCTCGCGCGCCGCTGTCGCATGATAAGCCAGGCTCGTTCCTCGAAGGGCTGGACGCACCGGCGGCCGGCGGGCGCATCGCCTGGCTCGGCGATCTCGACGGCCATCTGCCGGTTGAAGCAGGCATTCTACAGCTTTGCGAGGCAGCACTCGGCCGGTTCGCGGATGTATCCTTCGAGGCCGAGCCGCTGATGCCGAAATTCGACTTCGAAGCGCTGTGGCAAGCCTTTGTAACGCTTCGCCAGGCGAGCAGCGGTTGTGCGCTGAAGGCGCATTACGACGATCCCTCGAAACGCAGCCTGCTGAAGCCGGAGGCCGTGTGGGAGGTGGAACATGCACTGCGCCTCACCGCGCCGCAGATCCACGCCGCCACGGTGAGGCGCTCGTCCTGGCACCGAATGCTGCTATCGCTCTTCGAGCGTTTCGACCTGATTGCGCTGCCAGCCGCACAGGTCTTTCCCTTCGATGTCGTCACCCACTGGCCAAGGCAAGTGGCCGGGCGTGCCATGGACAGCTATCATCGCTGGATGCAGGTTTCAGCGTTCGCCACGCTGGGCGGCTGCCCGGCGATCAATGTGCCGGCGGGCTTCGACGCCAGGGGCAGGCCAATGGGCATGCAATTGATCGGGCGGCCGCGCGGTGACCTCTCCGTGCTGAGGGCGGCTGCCGCCTATGAGACAACGCTGCCATGGCAGGCCGGCGCCTGCTGAAATCAACTCCGCATTGTCGGCGCCTCGCCGGCTTGCACGCAACTCATCGCCATGCATTGATCGCGACAGCGCGCCGCACGAGCGGCATCTGTGGAGGGAAAAAATGTCGTTGGAACTCTACGCCACCTATGTCGTCGCCTGCATCGTCATCATCCTGGTGCCGGGGCCGACGGTGACGCTGATCATTGCCAACAGCATCCGCCATGGCTCGCGCGCAGGGCTCGCCAATGTCGCCGGCACCCAGGCCGGGCTAGCCATCATGATCGCCATCGTCGGCATCGGATTGACTTCGCTGATCGCGGGCATGGGCCACTGGTTCGAGTGGGTCCGGCTGATCGGCGCCGCCTACCTGATCTGGATGGGCGTGCAGATGTTCCGCTCGAAAGGCAAGCTGAACGCCGACGGAACGGCAAAAAGGCCACGTGGCGGCTTCTTCCTGCAGGGCCTGCTGGTGGCGATCAGCAATCCAAAGACGCTAGTGTTCTTCGGCGCCTTCTTTCCGCAGTTCATCGCTCCCGAAGGCAATTACGCACTACAGATCGGCGTCATGGGTCTCACCGCGATGATCTTCGCCGCAGTCTCGGATTCGACCTACGCGCTGGCCGCCGGCCGCGCCGGACGCCTGCTGTCGGCCGGCCGCCTCAAGCTCTTGTCGAGGATCAGCGGCAGCTTCCTGGTCGGCGGCGGCCTGTGGCTGGCCTTTTCCAAGGCGAAGTAACGGCCGCGAGCCCGACGACGCCAACAGCAACATCCTGGAATAGGAAAGCCGATTGAAAGTCGGCCTTCAGGCCACCACATGGATCAACAGTTGGGGATTCATGTCTATGCCGTGGAGTTACGCGGATTTGAAAAGGAACGCGTTTGGCGTGATCCTGTTCATCGCTTTGTTCGCGGCGATGGTTCCGTCGGCTCTGAACAAATGGGCGAATGACGCAAGTCCGATCCGATCGGTCGACCCGGTCGATGCGACGATCAAAAGTGGACAGGGTAAAGGGCGCAATATCCAATATCTGCTGGTCCTTGAGAACGGTTCGACGGTCCTCGTTTACGACGACCTCCCGCATCTGATCGGCTCGCGCGTAGGCATCGAGCGCGTCACGCGCGACAATGGCTTCGTCTTTTACCGGTTTGCAAATTGAACGACGATCGATCGATAAGCTGTTTTCAAAGGTGACGCGAGTGACATGGCTTTTTCGGGGAATCGCTCTTGAACAAAGCCCCTATGCTACTCAACTCTAAGGTATGGGGCCGGCAAATCTTTCTCTTAGAACCCGCATTCTTTTGCTTCGGGAAGAGTTTCGCGACAGAGTTGTTGGCATCACAATCTTGTGTGCGCTCGCTCTCGCGATCGCTGTGCCGATTGTAACCAGGCAGAACAGTCCGATCACTGGCACACAACTCGTAGGAGGCACCGTCGAAGATGTTGCGACGATGCCTCTAAATCCGAGGGGTTCCGTCGGACATGGACTTTATTATAGATATGAAGTCCGCCTCTATGAGGGCAACGCTCGGATATTTGTCGATGGTGAGGTGGAAACACCCCACATGATTGGATCGGAAGTCTCGATCGAAGAACAACAACGCCAGGACGGTACCACCACCTACCGCCTGCTCAACTACTGAGCAGCCCTAAAGCCGCCCCAGCCGTTCCAGCAACAGCGCGAAAAACGCATCATGGTCGATGTCGCGCATCACCATGGCGTTCTTCGGCCGCTTGGTCACCCCCCACCAGTCGATCACCGTCATGCCCATGGTGAGCTCCGAGGCGGTTTCCACGCTGACATTGCAGTTGCGCCCCTTGAACAGCTTCGGCTTCAGCAGATACGCGATCACGCAAGGATCGTGCAGCGGGCCGCCGTCGGTACCGTATTTCTCCTCGTCGAAACGTTCGAAGAATTCCAGCATGTCCGCGGTGGCCGTGCCGACCCTGGTGCCGAGCTTGCGGAAGGCCTTCGTACGCTTGGCGGTGGTCAGCGCCTTGTGGGTGACGTCGAGCGGCATCATCACGATCGGAATGCCGGATTTGAACACGACATCGGCAGCATGCGGATCGACATAGATGTTGAACTCGGCGGTCGGCGTGACGTTGCCGCCCTCGAAGAAGCCGCCGCCCATCAGCACGATTTCCTTGATGCGCGGCGCGATTTTCGGCTCGCGGATCAGCGCCAGCGCAACGTTGGTGAGCGGCCCGAGCGCGCACAGCGTGATCGTGCCGCTCTCCTCGTTCATCAGCGTCTCAACGATGAAATCAACCGCATACTCGTCCTGCAGTTTCATCTTTGGTTCGGGCAGTTGCGGCCCGTTGAGGCCGGTCTTGCCATGCACTTCCTCGGCGGTGACGAGTTCGCGCGCCAGCGGCCGGATGGCGCCTGCATAGACCTTGACGTCCGGCCGGCCGGCCAGCTCGCAGATCTTGCGGGCGTTTTTTTCGGTAAGTTTCAGCGGCACGTTGCCGGCCACCGCGGTGATGCCGACGATCTCCAGCTCGGCGCTGCCCAGCGCCAGCAATATGGCGACGGCATCGTCCTGGCCGGGGTCAGTGTCGATGATGATCCTGCGGGATTGGGGCATTTCAATTCCTTGTTTTGGCAAGTCTTTTTGGGCGGGACGTGTGACGGCTTGAAGTCTGCCGGGCGGCGGACCATATCAAGACCATCGGGAAAAATGCCATCCGGGTTTTTCCACTTTATGTCGCTCTTGAGAGGACACTGTAACATGAGCCGAATGACGCCTTTTTCCAGCCCGCTTCTCCTCGGTTTCGATTCCATGGAAAAGACGCTGGAGCGGTTGGCAAAGTCCGGTGACAGCTATCCTCCCTACAACATCGAGCGCCTCAGCGGTGCCGACGGCAAAACCGAAAGGCTGCGTATCACGCTCGCCGTCGCCGGTTTCGCGGAAAGCGATCTCGATGTCACAACGGAGGAGAACCAGTTGGTCGTGCGCGGCCGTCAGAACGACGACACCGAGCGCGAATTCCTCCACCGCGGCATCGCCGCGCGCCAGTTTCAGCGCTGTTTCGTGCTGGCCGACGGCATGCGGGTGATTGCGGCGGAATTGAAGAACGGCCTTCTGTCGATCGATCTCGATCGGCCGGAATCCGAACGGCTGGTACGAAAAATAAACATATCGGTGAAAGACTGATTTTTGCCGATAGCTCTCATGCGGGATGGCCTTGAGCGGCATCTCGCGGCAAGGAGGCTTGAAATGACCAGAACTAACGAAAATATCATCATGACCAGCGGCGAATTCGCCCATCTCGGCGAAGGTTCTGTCGCCTATCTCAGGAAAGTGTCGAGCGACGATCTGCGCGGCCGTTTCCCGGGCCTCGGCGAAATCGCGCCCGGGCTGGAACTGTGGGCCCTGTTTGCCGCCAATGGCCAGCCGATCCTGCTTTCGGACGCTCGCGACCGGGCACTGGCTGGCGCGCTGGAAAACGATCTGACCCCGGTCGCTATCCACTAACGTCGTTATCCACTGACAAATACGGCACAGCGATCTGGTTGGAAACGGACAGGGCCGCTCACGGCGGCCCTTCAACGGATTTAATCAAAACCTCAGGCGGCGTGCGAGGCCTGTGTGTCCGACAGCAGCGCGTGGATGGCTACGGCGTCGCGCGTGCCCCTGATCTTGGCAACCGTGTCGGCGTCGCGCAGCACCCGCGCAATGCGCGACAGCGCCTTGAGGTGGTCGGCGCCGGCGCCTTCGGGAGCCAAAAGCAGAAACACCAGGTCGACCGGCTGATCATCGAGGGCCTCGAAGTCCACCGGTGTCTCCAGCCGGGCAAAAACGCCGGCGATCCGCTTCACCCCGGCCAGCTTGCCGTGCGGAATGGCGATGCCGTTGCCGACGCCGGTGGAGCCGAGCCGCTCGCGCTGCAGGATTGTGTCGAACACCTCTCGCTCCGGAATGCCGGAAATCGCCGCCGCCCTTTCGGACAGCAATTGCAGCAGCTGCTTTTTGGAGTTCGCCTTCAACGCCGGCATGATTGCCGGAACGCTGACGAGATCGCTCAGATCCATGCTTGAAATCCCTTGTTCGCCTGCCGTCGCCAGTCCCCACGCTCGCGTGCGGCTGGTTTTTACCCCTGCGCGACCTTGGCCGTGGACGGGTCGATCCAGCCAATATTCCCGTCCGGCCGGCGATAGACGATGTTGAGATGGTCGTTTCCGGCATTGCGGAAGACCAGGACCGGGCTGTCCTTGGTGTCGAGTTCGATCACCGCTGACGCCACCGACATGGTCCGCAGCGTCATGGTCGATTCGGCGACGATGGCCGGCGCGAAATTCTCCGGTATGTCCTCCTCGTCGTCGGCAAGCGGCGCCATCACCGTATAGGCGACGTCGGTGAGCTCGCCGTTGCTATTGCCTGAATTGTGCGACTTCAGCCGGCGCTTGTAGCGCCTGAGGCGTGTTTCCAGACGGTCCGCCGCGGTATCGAAGGCAAGCGTTGGATCCTGGGCATCGCCGGTCGCCTGCAGCGAAGCACCGGAGTCCAGCCGGATCATGCAATCGGCCGTGTAGCGCGACCCCGATTTGACGACTACGATTTGCCCTGAAAAGCCCCGATCGAAATATTTCCCGATCACTTCCCCGACACGGTCGTTGATGCGCGTACGGAACGCATCGCCGATATCCATGTGTTTTCCCGATATGCGCAGTGTCATCTGAAAACTGACCTTCCTTGCTCAGGCTTCAAACTGTCCCGAGTTTATACTCGTGGTCCGCGCGCACAAGCTTTTGCGGCGTCACTTGCGCCGATTTTAGATCCGAACTTTCCGGTTGATCACAAGCCGCCTTCTTGGCCGTCCCGTGGCCTACATCGTGACGGACCATCTCTCGTGCGGGCATCGGCGAACTCAAATCCACTCGCCAGCCCGTCCCATGCGGGCGGGCTTCTAGCCACTTCGTCGCCGCTTGTCAATGAAGGGCGAAAGCTGTGGAAATTCCGCCGGAGATCAACGGCCGGCGCTGGCCAAAGCGCGTTTTTCACGCCGCCGCTGCACCGAAGAGGGTATGTTCATGCCTTCCCGGTATTTGGCCACCGTGCGCCTGGCGATGTCGACGCCGCTTTCCCGCAGCATGTCCACGATGGCATCGTCGGAAAGCACATCGATGGCTTTCTCCTCGTCGATCAGCTGCTTTATGCGGTCGCGCACCGCTTCCGACGAATGCGCATCGCCGCCACCTGACGAAGCGATCGAGGCGGTGAAGAAATAGCGCAGCTCGAACACACCGCGCGGCGTCAGCATGTATTTGTTTGCCGTGACCCGGCTGACCGTTGATTCGTGCATGCCGATGGCGTCCGCCACCGTGCGCAGGTTGAGCGGCTTCAGGTGCCGCACGCCGTGGACGAGAAAAGCGTCCTGCTGGCGCACGATCTCGGAGGCCACCTTGAGAATGGTCTTCGCCCGCTGGTCGAGGCTGCGCGTGAGCCAGTTGGCGTTCTGCAGGCATTCGGCGAGGAAATCCTTTTCCGCCTGGTTTTTCGCATGTGGCGTGACCTGGGCGAAATAGATGTGATCGACCAGCACGCGCGGCAGCGTCTCGGCATTGAGCTCGACCGTCCAGCCGCCGTCATTGGCTGCGCGCACCTCGACGTCGGCCACGATCGCATCGCTGGCACCGCGCGAAAACGCCATTCCCGGCCGCGGGTCGAGCGCCCGGATCTCGGCCAGCATGTCGAGCAGATCCTCCTCGTCGACGCCGCAAATCCGCTTCAGCGTCTGGAAATCGCGCCGTGCCAGGAGTTCGAGATTGGCGATCAGCGCCTTCATCGCCGGATCGAGCCGGTCGCGCACGGCCAGCTGCAGCAACAGGCATTCGGCGAGGTCGCGGGCGAATATGCCGGCGGGCTCGAATGTCTGGCAGACCGCCAGGACCCTTGCCACCGCCGTGGCGTCCGTGCCGAGGCGGGCGGCGATCTCGGCCATGTCGGCACGCATGTAGCCGGCCTCGTCGAGGCCGTCGGCAAGCTCGCCGGCGATCAGGCGCGCCGCCGGATCGGCAAAGGCGAGCGCCACCTGCTCGCCGACATGGTCGCGCAGCGTGATGGCCGCCGCCGCCATATCCGCGACGTCGAAGCCGTCGGAGGAAGAGGTGGAACCGTTGCCGGACGCCGATTTCCATTGTGCCGTCAGGTCGGGCCCGAGCCGCTCGCTCGTACCAGGATCATCGGGAAACAGGTTTTCCAGCGATGTATCGAGCTTTTCCGAGATCGCCTCGGCGCTCCACGCCGTTTCCGCCTCGAACCAGTCGCCGTCGGCAGCCGGTTCCGATGCAGCGTCGCCCTTCTGCGCCTGGTCGCTGGCGGCGTCCTCTTGCGGTTCGGCGCGTTCCAGCAGGGGATTGCGTTCGATCTCGTCGTCGATGAAGCGTTCCAGCTCAAGATGGGTGAACTGCAGCAGGCGGATCGACTGCATCAGCTGCGGCGTCATCACCAGCGACTGCGACTGTCGTAGCTGTAGTTTTGCCGCCAACGCCATGGTTCGGTTTCAAACGCTCCGTCTACGCACCCGCACTGCTGGAAGGAATTTTCCAGGCCAGCATAGAAACTGGCCCGGCTTTTGCTTGTCAAGGCGAGGAGCGGTAAAACTCGCCTGCCGGCACGTTTTCAGGCAGAAAATTGAAGAAAAAGCTGCTGGACTACGCTGGAAATCCCGCTCGAGCCGGAATTTCGCACTTAGAGCGTAAATCCCTCGCCGAGATAAAGCCGCCGCACATCGGCATTTGCGACCACTTCGTCGGCTCGACCATGGGTCAGCACCTGGCCGGCATGGATGATGTAGGCGCGGTCGATCAGGCCAAGTGTCTCGCGGACATTGTGGTCGGTGATCAGAACGCCGATGCCACGTGCCGTCAAGTGGCGCACGAGTTGCTGGATGTCGGCGACGGCGATCGGATCGATGCCGGCGAAAGGTTCGTCGAGCAGCATATAGGCGGGGCGGGTTGCCAAGGCGCGGGCAATTTCGAGGCGTCGCCGCTCACCGCCGGAGAGCGACAGCGACGGAGCCTTGCGCAGATGGCTGATGTGAAATTCCTCGAGCAATTCGTCGAGCAGGCGCTCACGCTCCTTGCGGCTCTTTTCGACGACCTCGAGCACGGCCCGGATGTTTTGCTCGACATTCAGGCCGCGAAAAATCGACGCTTCCTGCGGCAGATAGCCGATGCCGAGACGGGCGCGGCGATACATCGGCATCGACGTGACGTCGAAACCGTCGATTTCGATCGTGCCTTCATCGACCGGCACCAGGCCGGTTACCATGTAGAAACAGGTCGTCTTGCCGGCGCCGTTGGGGCCGAGCAGCCCAACCGCCTCGCCGGCGCGCACGCCCAGCGTCACGCCGCTGACGACTTTGCGGCCCTTGTAGCTTTTGGTCAGCCCCTTGGCGATCAAGGTTCCCTTGAACTTTGCCGCTTCGACGGTGACCCTGGCCGGTGCCGCAAGTTTGCTGGCGGCGCGCCCTGGAAGACGCGCCAGCAGCGACGATATGCCGGTCATCAGGGTTTCGCTGCTCCAGACTTCGCCGGCGGCGTGATCGACATCATGACGCGGCCGCCGCAAGCGTCGACCTGGGCAAGGCCGCTCTTCATCTGCACGGTAAGCTTGCAGCCGACAAGCACGTTATCGCCTTGCGAGAGCACGACCTTGCTGCCCGAAAGCACCAGCACTTCGGTCTTCATGTCGAAGGTGCCGCGGTCGCCGGTGGCAACCTGATTGTCCGATTTGATGTAGACCTTATCGTCGACCTCGAGATGGTCGATGTTGGCGGATCCGGTCATTGCCGCGGCACCCGCGGGCTGGGCGCCTTTAGCGGCGCCTGCATCCCTGACGTAATAGACCGTCATTTTGCCGGCCTTGAGCACGGTTGGACCCTGGACGACGTTGACGTTGCCGGTGAAGACGGCGACGCTTTCCGCCTGGCGCACCTCGAGCTTGTCGCTTTCGATCTGGATAGGCTTGTCGCCCGACAGCCTGAGGCCGGACATTTGGCTGGTGGCACTGGATTGCGCCAGCGACGGCGCCGTCCCGAAGGTCAGCCCCAAGGGCAACCCGAGCGTCAACGCCGAAATCGCGGCGAGGCGCCGTGCCGAACTACTGAACCGCATTGGTCTCTCCGCTCTTTGCCTCTGCCGCCTTCAAACTGGCGGGATCGATGTCGACGCGCACCTTGTTCTCGAAAACCAGGACCTTGCCATTGTCCTGGACCGACATCGAATCCGCCCTGATCCGCGACCCGCCGCGGCTGACATCGACGGGCTCGCTTGTCTTCATAGTGCCTTCGCCCATGTCGAGATAGACTGATTTGAATTTTGCCACCACACCATCCGTGGTCGACACGGTCACATCGCTGGTCAGGCTGAGCGTGTTGCCGTCGCGATCATAGGTGCCGTGCGTGGCATCGATGGCGGCCGTGTTGTCGGCCGCAATCGGCAGCTTGGCCTTGATGCCCTCCAGATCGATGATGCCTTGTTTGCTGACATCCTGTATGGCGCGCAGGGCTGTCATCGAATAGGGCAGGTTCTGTTTGGTGAAGCCGTTGAGCTTGGGGTTCGCCATCACCAGCTTGCCATCGGCAAAGGCGCCGCCGTCGGCCTGCACCTCGATTGCGGCGGGAGCCATGAGATAGGAATAGACGGGAAACGCGACCGCAATCACGGCAGCGACCAGCGGCACGGCCAGCTTGAGGACACGGACCCGGCGCGAATGACGCTGCGCAACGTCAAACGCGTCGACCCGCGCCCGGCCTGCGGCCTTGGGAGCCAACTCCGTCTCGGTGTTGGTCGGTTCGATTGGTCCCGCTAACATGACTGCTTCTTCTAAACCCCTGCCCGCCAGGCCGCCCTATAGGTGGGGTGCCGGCGCCCTCAAGCAAGCACAAGCCGAGGAAAACCGCAAAAATGTGACAGCCGCCCCTGTACAATGAAAATGGCCCCAGCGCAGCCTGTACCTCATACCAGATATGGGCGCACAGTGTTAGGGCCTGTGGAACGAGACAGGTTGAGGCTTGCCGCGAATGCCTAACGGCCTTTGGCGCAAGGCCGTCAGGAAACGGTAGCCGGGCGCGAATGGTTGCTTTAAAAGCATCTGCTCCCACCGACTACGAGGCTGACCATGGTATTGAGAGCCGACGACCTGATCGACCGCCGCCGCTTGCGCCGCAAGCTGACATTCTGGCGTGTTGCGGCGATTATCGTCGCGGCAGCCGGACTGATCGCCTTCTCGGCATGGATCTATGGTGACGACTTCACCGGCGCGGCTGTCGACCACATCGCCAAGGTCAAGATCGAAGGTACCATCACCGAAGACGAAGAACTGATCAAGCGGCTGGAGGCAATCCGTCAGTCGCCGCGCGTCAAGGCTGTGATCCTGTCGATCGATTCACCCGGCGGCACCACCGTCGGTGGCGAATCGATCTATGAGGCAGTGCGCAAGCTTGCCGCCGAAAAGCCGGTGGTGGCCGAGGTCGGCACGCTCGCGGCTTCGGCGGGCTATATGATCGCCACCGCGGCCGACCATATTGTCGCACGCAAATCCTCGATCGTCGGCTCGATCGGCGTGCTGATTCAGTACCCGGACGTCAGCGGCCTCATGGACAAGCTCGGCGTCAAGCTGGAGGAGGTGAAATCCTCGCCCTTGAAGGCCTCGCCTTCTCCCTTCAAGCCGACCAATGACGATGAGCGCGCCATGGTCCGCAAGCTCATCCTCGACAGCTACGACTGGTTCGTCGGCATCGTCGCCGAGCGCCGCAACATGACCAAGCCGGAGGTGCTGGCGCTCGCAGACGGGTCGATCTTCACCGGCCGGCAGGCGGTCACCAACAGATTGATCGACGCGGTCGGCGGCGAGGCCGAAGCGATCGACTGGCTTGCAGGCAAGGGCGTCGATGCCAAGCTCAAGGTGGTGGAATGGAAGGACACGGAAAAACGCGGCGGTTTCCTGTTCTCCAAAGCGATGGCGCAGACCGTCGGTGCTGCGCTTGGCCTGGCCGGCCATGACGGCGACGTCCTTCACGAAATTGGAGCGGACCGCTTGTTTCTTGACGGTCTCGTTTCCGTCTGGCACCCTTGAGGAACCGCTTGGGACGAGTGAAAAACCAAATAAAATCATTCTGATAATTTCGGCGGCACTGCTTTTACGGGGAGCCTTTTCATGATCAAATCCGAACTTGTGCAGATCATCGCCACGCGTAATCCGCATCTTTTCCTGCGCGACGTCGAAAACATTGTCAGCGCCATCTTCGATGAAATCACCGACGCGCTTGCCGAGGGCAACCGGGTCGAGTTGCGCGGCTTCGGCGCGTTTTCGGTGAAAAATCGCCCTGCCCGCACCGGCCGCAACCCGCGCACCGGCGAATCCGTAGAGGTCGAGGAGAAATGGGTACCGTTCTTCAAGACCGGCAAGGAATTGCGTGAAAGGCTGAACGGAGGCAAGTAGGCGCCGCGCCCGCCGTCCCGCTCCGATAGCAGTCCCTACGGAAAAACATGTTCAATCGCTTAATCCTCATCGTGGTCTTCGTGCCGCTGGCCATCATCCTGATCGCGCTGGCCGTTGCCAACCGCGAACCGGTCGCCTTCACGCTCGACCCGTTCAATCCGGGCAACCCGGCGCTGACACTGACCTTGCCGCTGTTCATATTCCTGTTCCTTGCCCTTGCCATCGGCATGATCGTCGGCAGCCTGGCGACCTGGATCAAGCAGGGGCGCTATCGCAAGCTGGCGCGCCAGCGCGGCGCCGAGGCCGAGAATCTGCGCCAGGCGGTCAGCCGCGCGCCTGCCGCGTCGCAGAGCCCAGCCTTGCCGAAGCCGACGAACTGAGCCGCGGCTCGGGCCTGAAGCACAACCGGCCTAGTTCTCCACGGAGCCTTTCATGCTGACCATTTCCGCCGCCGAGGTCGACCGCGCGCTGACCTTTTCCGGGCTGGTCGAGACGTTGCGCGCCGCCTTTCGCGATGGCGCCGTGCAGCCGGTCAGGCACCATCACACGGTCGAGCGGCCCGATGGCGCCGCCTCGACCCTGCTTTTGATGCCGGCCTGGACCGACTTCAACGCCGCCGGCACCTCGGCCGATGGCCATATCGGCGTCAAGATCGTCACCGTGTCGCCCGACAACAATGCCGTCGGCAAGCCCGCGGTGATGGGGCTTTACCTCTTGCTCGACGGCACCACCGGCGAACCGCAGGCATTGATCGATGGCCAGCGGCTGACGCAGTGGCGCACTGCCTGTGCCTCGGCGCTGGCCGCCTCCTATCTGGCCCGCGAGGACGCATCGCGGCTGCTGGTGGTCGGCGCCGGCGCGCTGTCGCCATTCCTTGCAAAGGCGCATTCGGCGGTGCGTCCGATCAAGAACATCCGCATCTGGAACCGCACGTCGGCGAATGCCGAAAAGGTCGCGGCAAAATTGCGTGCCGAGGGTTTTTCGGCCGAAGCAGCAGGCGATCTCGACGCCGAACTCGGAAAGGCCGATATCGTATCGTCGGCGACCATCACCACCATGCCACTGATCAAGGGGGCACTGTTGAAGCCCGGAACCCATGTCGATCTGGTCGGCGGCTTCACGCCGGCGATGCGCGAAAGCGACGACCACGCGATCGTACGCGCCCGCGTCTATGTCGATACCCGCGCCGGCGCCACCAAGGAAGCCGGTGACATCGTCCAGCCGCTGGCCTCCGGCGTGTTGAAGCCGGAAGCCATCGTCGCCGACCTTTATGAACTCACGCGCGGCCAGAAAAAAGGCCGGCAGAACGACGACGAGATCACGCTGTTCAAGTCGGTCGGCGCAGCCCTCGAGGACCTCGCCGCCGGCATTGGCGTGTATCGCGCAAGCGTAGGGCAGTAGGGCAGTAGGGCAGTAGGGCAGTAGGGCAGTAGGGCAGTAGGGCAGTAGGGCAGTAGGAAACCGCACTGATCGTGCGGCGCCGCGCCAGCTATATTTCCTGTCACGTACTCCCCTACTGCCCTACTGCCTTACTCCCTTTGCCAATAAACCCGCAGCCGATGATTGTCGGGATCGAGCGCGACGAAGGTCCGGCCGAAATCCATGTCGGTCGGGCTCTGCAGGATTTTCAGACCCCGTCCGGCCCAATCGGTGTAGGTGGCATCGACCGCCTCCGGCGTGTCCAGCGCAAAGACGATCTCGGCGCCACCGCCTGCTGCCGCGGCGGCCGGTTCCACGGTGTGACGCGACCAGAGGCCGAGCTTGAAGCCGTTGTCGAGCACGAACAGCACGAAGGTCGGCGAGGTCTCGACCGGCTGCCGCCCAAGCAGCGCGCTATAGAAGGCGCCGCTTTGCTCAGGCTTGTCGACATAGAGGATGACGAAATTGGGCGGTGTCATGAATTGCTCTCCAGATCGTTTCGACTGGAGGAGCATACCGTACGCCACTGCCAGATTCTGGCAGCAGTCTCAACTGAGCAGCAGCCTTAGCTTGGCGTGTCGAGCGTCGCCCGCCATTCTTTGAGCAGCACCTGACGGCGGCGCGGATAGCGCATCTCGGTGGCATTGAGGCCGGATATCCGGTCGGCGCGAAAGTGCCTGAAATCCTGGCGCGCATCTCGCACCAGGCCGCGACGACGCGCACCTTGTCGAAGAAGCCGAGTGCGAACGGCCAGACGGTGCGCTCGGAGGCAGCGCCGCCGGCGTCGCGATAGACAAAGCTCAGCTTACGCTCCTCGCGGATGGCCTGCCGCACCACGCCGAGATCGATGCCTTCGGTGACCTCGGTGCGCGACCCGACCAGCAGCGTCGAGGCGTCGAGCTCTTCGCGCAAATCGTTCGGCAGCACCGCCGCGATCTTGGCCAGCGCGTCGGTGGCGGCGTTCGCAAGCCGCCAGTCCGGCTGCTTGGCCACCCAGCGCGAACCGAGCACGATCGCCTCGATCTCCTCATCGGTGAACATCAAGGGCGGCAGCATGAAACCGGGCCTGAGCACGTAACCCAACCCCGCCTCACCCTCGATCGGCGCGCCCTGCCCCTGCAGCGTGGCGATATCGCGATAGAGCGTGCGGATCGACACACCCATTTCGCCCGCAAGGCTGCGGCCGCTGACTGGCCGGCGATGCCGGCGCAGGATCTGGATCAGGTCGAGCAGGCGTTCAGCACGGGACATGAATCATGACCTGGTTTCAATCACGATAGAGCCCCAGCGCTTTCGGCGGCAAGCGACATGGGTGGCGGACGGGAACGTCTGCGTCCTGACGCCGTTGTCTGGCCACTATGGATATGCGCGGGTTCCTGTTGTTCTGGTCGGTTTTGACCGCCATCGTCGCTGCGCTCAGCCTCGGACCATCCTTCGCCCATGTGCTGGAATCGGTGCCGCGGCTGACCAGTTGGCCGCCTTCGCTCTGGCGTGAAACCACTGTCTTCAACGCTCAGTTCCAATTCTTCGCGATTGTCGGCGCACCGCTGGACGTGGCCGCGATCGCCTGTCCGGGGCTTCTCGCCTGGATGCTGCGCAGTGACCGCCCGGCATTCTGGTGGATTTTGGCCGCCACCGTGCTTTATCTGATGGCCCTCGTGGCGTGGTTTACCCTGGTCAAACCGGCAAACGATGTCCTGGCCACCTGGGTGCCTGGACCGATCCCGGACAATTTCGAAAGTATCCGGAGCAGTTGGGAAACCGGCCATATGGTCGTCACCGGCTTCAAGGCCGTTGGTTTCATAGCGCTCGCAGTCGGCCTGCTGTCGATCAGGCGCGGCTGATCCGGTTGCACACGTCGGCAGCCCTTTTGTTGCGCCGGTCAATGTGCTGTGGCAGAAGCGGCGAGCCGCCGTCCGGAGATGCGCCTTCTTGAAACCTTTTCGCGACAAACGCCGCGACAGCCGCCCGCCCCCGAAGGGCGGGGCGGAGCAGCCGCGGCGGCGCGACGCCGGCCTGACCGCCGGTTCGGAGCCTAAACTGCAGGACCGGTCCGAGCCGAAAGCCGCGCCGCGCCCTCTATCCCGTCGCGATGGCGCGCTGCCTGCCGAACATCTGCCGCTGATCCTCGAGGTCGGCCCCAATCAGGACTACGCGTTGCTCGACAGCGGCGCCGGAGAAAAACTCGAGCAATACGGCCCCTACCGCATCGTTCGGCCGGAGGGCCAGGCGATCTGGCAAAAGGCTTTGCCGGCCAGGGACTGGGAGCGCGCCGACGCCATTTTCACCGGCGATACCGACGAGGAAGGCATCGGCCGCTGGCGCTTCCCCAAGACGCCGCTCGGCGAGACCTGGCCGATGAAGCATGACGGCATAGATTATCTCGGCCGCTTCACTTCGTTTCGCCATGTCGGCGTCTTTCCCGAGCAGGCCTCGCACTGGGACCACATGGCCGGACTGATCGCGGCGGCAAAACGGCCGGTGAAGGTGTTGAACCTGTTCGGTTACACCGGCCTTGCCTCCTTGGTGGCGGCGCGTGCCGGCGCCGAGGTCACCCACGTGGATGCTTCCAAGAAGGCGATCGGCTGGGCGCGCGAAAACCAGGAAATGGCGGGCTTGTCGCAAAAGCCGATCCGCTGGATCGTCGACGATGCCGTGAAATTCGCCGAACGCGAGGAGCGCCGCGGCAGCCGCTACGACATCATCCTGTTCGACCCGCCCGCCTATGGCCGCGGACCGAAAGGCGAGGTCTGGCAGCTGTTCGAGGACCTGCCGGCGCTGACCGATATCTGCCGCACGATCCTGACGCCGAAGCCGCTCGCCGTGGTACTGACCGCCTATTCGATCCGCGCCTCTTTTTTCGCCATCCATGCCCTGATGCGCGACACCTTCGCCGGCATGGGCGGCACGGTCGAGTCGGGTGAATTGATCATCCGCGAGAAATCTGCCGGTCGGGCGCTTTCGACCTCGCTGTTCTCGCGCTGGGTGGCCTGAATGAGTGCGTACGAACGGCACGCGGGCGCGCCAGGGCAGGTGAAGGAAGTCACCAGCCTCGCCAACCCGCTGGTCAAGGACATCAAGGCGCTCGCGCTGAAGAAATTCCGTGACCAGCAGAATTCCTTCATGGCCGAAGGCCTGAAGCTGGTCATCGACGCGCTCGATCTCGGCTGGTCGATCAGGACACTGGTCTTCGCCAAGGCCGGACGTGGCAATACGGCGGTTGAAAAGGTCGCGGCGCGCACGGTCGCCGCCGGCGGCACCGTCCTTGAAGTTTCGGAAAAAGTGCTGGTCGCCATCACCCGCCGCGACAATCCGCAAATGGTCGTCGGCGTGTTCTCGCAGAAATACCTGCCGTTGAAGGACATCCGCGCCCGTGACGGCGACGTCTGGGTGGCGCTCGACCGCGTCCGCGACCCCGGCAATCTCGGCACCGTCATCCGCACGGTCGACGCTGTCGGGGCCAGGGGCGTCATCTTGGTCGGCGAGACCACCGATCCCTTTTCGGTCGAAACGGTGCGCGCCACCATGGGCTCGATTTTCGCCGTGCCGGTCGCCAAGGCGTCGCCCGAAGCTTTTCTCGCCTGGCGAACGAGCTTCCCCGGCCTCGTCGCCGGCACCCACCTGAAGGGTGCGGTCGACTACCGCTCGGTCGATTTTTCAAAGGGCCCGGTGCTTTTGATGATGGGTAACGAGCAGCAAGGCCTGCCTGACGAGCTTGCCGCAAGCTGCGACAAACTGCTGCGGATACCGCAGGCCGGCCGCGCCGATTCGCTCAACCTTGCAGTGGCCACCGGCGTCATGCTGTTCGAGATCCGGCGCGGCGCGCTGAAGCTCGGCCCGGAGGACGCCAGATCGTGACATCTCAAACCGTGAAACTGCAAACCATGAAGTCCTGGAGGCCGTATGCTCTTCTGGTCGTCGCCGCGATAGCGCTCGACCAGTGGGTGAAATACCTAGTCGAAACCGGTCTTGCCTTTCAGGAACGGCTCGACCTGCTTCCGTTCCTGGCGCTGTACCGCACCTACAACACCGGCATCGCGTTCTCGCTGTTTTCGTCCTTCGGCGACACCGGCCTGGTGGTCGTCGCGGTTCTGGTGGTCGCTTTCGTGCTCTATCTTGCGGCCCGCACGCCGCCCGGCCACCTGCTTGCCCGCATCGGCTTCGCACTGATCGTCGGCGGCGCGCTCGGCAACCTGATTGATCGCGCAATCTACGGTCATGTCATCGACTATGTCCTGTTCCATACGCCGGTCTGGTCCTTCGCGATCTTCAACCTCGCCGACGCCTTCATTTCGGTTGGTGCGGTGCTGGTCGTCTTCGACGAACTCATTGGCTGGCGGCGCGGAGCGTCGAGCGATTGACCTCACTCGCCTGGCGCCGCACATTCTGATCTGCAAGCCCGAGGAGAAAAATGCCCGAAACCTTCAAAGCCATCCTCGTTTCGCGTGACGCCGAGAAAAACCAGTCGGTCGCGGTGACCGAGCTTACCGAGGCAGACCTGATGGAGGGCGACGTCACCGTCGCGGTCGAGGCGACGACGGTGAACTACAAGGACGGTCTTGCAATTACCGGCAAGGCGCCGGTGATCCGCCGCTGGCCGCTGGTGCCGGGCATCGATTTCGCCGGCACCGTCATCTCGTCTTCCAATCCTGACTGGCGCAAGGGTGACAAGGTCATATTGAACGGCTGGGGCGTCGGCGAGACGCATTTCGGCGCCTTTGCAGGGCGCGCCCGCGTCAAGGGCGACTGGCTGGTGCCGTTGCCGGACGGCATGAGCCCGCATGATGCGATGGCGGTCGGCACCGCCGGCTACACCGCCATGCTTTGCGTCATCGCGCTGGAGCGCCACGGCATCGTGCCCGATCGCGGCCCGGTGGTGGTGACCGGCGCTGCCGGTGGCGTCGGCTCGGTCGCGGTCTCGATCCTGTCCAGCCTCGGCTATCACGTCATCGCCTCGACCGGCCGTGCTGCCGAAAGCCCCTATCTGATCGACCTCGGCGCCGCGGAAGTGATTTCACGCGACGAGCTTGCCCAGCCCGCAAAACCACTCGCCAAGGAACGCTGGGCCGGCGGCGTCGATGCGGTCGGCAGCCACACGCTGGCCAACGTTCTATCGATGACCTCCTATGGCGGCGCCGTTGCCGCTTGCGGCCTCGCCGGCGGCATGGACCTGCCGGCAAGCGTCGCCCCCTTCATCCTGCGCGGCGTCTCGCTGCTCGGCATCGATTCGGTGATGGCGCCGAAGGCGGTCCGCCTCGAGGCCTGGCGCCGTATCGGCGCCGATCTCGACCACGCAAAGCTTGCCAGCCTTTCGACGAGCATCGGCTTCGACGGCATCATCGGCGCCGCGCATGACATCGTCGAGGGTAAGATCCGCGGCCGCGTGGTGGTGGATATGTGAGCCCCCAAGGGAAAAAAAAGAGCGCGACCGGTAAAATTCGAGCGATCAACCACAACCTTCGATAAGCTCTGTCTGACAGGATTTCCGTATGATTGCGGAACCCGGCATCAGAGAGGCGGAACCAGCCGAACGGGCCGACGGGACGGCCCCCGCGGCGCCAGGACGGCAGCTTGTCGCCGCGCCACCGCTGGCGCCGGAACTGCCGGCCTCCAACCGCGAAGGCCTGCCCTTCCTGACGCTCGTCGCCATTGTCGTGCTGGCAGGCTTTTCGCATCTGACCGGGGCGCCGATCTTCATCACTATCGGCCTTTTGGCGACAGCCATCGCCGGGCTCGCCATGCATCTGCGCAACAGGCGCACCGAGCGCCGCGCGGTGGCCCTGCTCGATGCCACGACCGCCCGCAGCCGCGCCGAAATCGAGACGCTGGCCGACCGCATGTGGGAGATGCAGGAGAGCGAGGAGCGCTTTCGCGGGCTGATCGATGCACTCGGCGATCTCGTCGTCCATCGTGACCGCGACGGCCACATTGTCTACGCCAACAAGGTTTTCGCCGACCTTGTCGAAACCGACCAGCGCGAGCTTGCCGGCAAGTCCCTGGCCGAACTAGGCATCGATGTCGGCATCGTCCCCGACGCCGCGTTTTCCGACCATGAATGCCTGAGTTCCACCGACGTCGCCATTCGCACGCCGGACGGCCCACGCTGGTTCTCTTGGATCGAGCTGTCGGTGCGCGACAAGGACAGCGGCGCCGTTTCGCATCGCGCCATCGCCCGCGACATCACCGCTCGCAAGCGCGCCGAATCCTCGCTGATCACCGCCCGCGAGCGGGCCGAATATGCGAGCCAGGCCAAATCGCGCTTCCTAGCCACCGTCAGCCACGAGATCCGCACGCCGATGAACGGCATCATGGGCATGGCCCGGCTTCTCGCCGACACCAGCCTTTCGCCCGAGCAGCGGACCTATGTCGGCGCCATCTCGACCTCGGCCAGCGCGCTGCTGGCGCTGATCGAGGACCTGCTCGACTACTCCAAGATCGAGGCCGGCCGCTTCGATCCCGAACCGCAGCCGATGTCGGTGCGCGAGATCGCCGACAATGTCATCGAGCTTTTGGCGGCGCGGGCTTTTGCCAAGGATATCGGCCTCGGCTGTCATGTCGAACCCGACGTGCCGCAGCTGATCACCGCCGACCCCGGCAGGGTCAGGCAGGTGCTGCTCAATCTCATCGGCAACGCCGTCAAGTTCACCGACAGCGGCGGCGTCCTGGCAAGCATCGCCCGCGTCCGCACCGAAACCACCGACCGCATCCGCTTCACCATCACCGACACCGGCCCCGGTCTGCGCGAGCAGGACATGGAGCGCATATTCGAGGACTTCGAACAGGCTGACGGCACCTCGACCCGTGCGCATGGCGGTGCCGGCCTCGGTCTCGCCATTTCCAAGCGCCTGGTGACCGCCATGGGCGGCACTATCTCTGTGTCGAGCCGGCTTGGCCAGGGGTCCGAATTCGTCTTCGAGATTCCCGCTATTTCCGCCGTCGAGGCGCCGCAGATCCGCCAGGACGCGCTGTCGGGCCGGCATGCGGTGATCGTGTCGAAGAACCTGGTCGAGGCCGAAGCCCTCGCCCGCACCATTCGCGGCAATGGCGGCACGGTCGATCTGGCCACCGCCGCCGCCCAGGCCACCCCTTTCGCCGAGAGCTGCGACGTGCTGCTGATCGATGCTGCCATGGAGCAAAGCGACGGCAGGCTGCTCAGGCGCCTGCGCCAGAGCGGATTTGCCGATTGCGAGGCAGTGACGCTGATCGCACCGACCGACCGTGGCATGCTTGGCGAGTTCCGTGCCAATGGTTACGCCACCTTCCTTGCGAGGCCGGTGCGCGGCGAGACATTGCTGCGCGTGCTTTTGACCAGCCACGCGCCGGTCGTCGCCGAGCCGCAACTGCAAAGGCGCGGCGCGCAGGCGGGGCAAGCCATTGGCGCCCGCCAGCAGGGCCTGTCGGTGCTGATCGCCGAGGACAACGACATCAACGCCATGCTGGCCCGCGCTACGCTGCTGAAGGCCGGGCATCGCGTGAAAGTGGTCGGCAACGGCAAGGCCGCCGTCGAGGCGGTCATCAGCACCGGCCACAAGCACCGTTACGACGTGGTGCTGATGGACTTGCATATGCCTGTCATGGACGGCCTGGACGCCATCGCCGCCATCCGCCGCCATGAGGAGGAGACCGCGGTGCCGCCGGTGCCGATCATGGTGCTGTCGGCCGACAGCCAGGAAAAGACCCGCCACGCCGTGCTCGCTCACGGTGCCAGCGGCTTCGTCACCAAGCCGCTCGACCCCGATGCCCTGGTTCATGCGGTCGAAGGGCAAGCGGCCGCCTGAGGCACAACATCGACGGTTGATAGATTGCCCAGCCGACGAAGTATTGCCCGCAGAGCCGTATCACGGTACTGTCACAATCCTGTTGCACCTACACCGTATCCCCGTGCCAAGAGGGATGGCTCGAAGGAGAATCACTCGTGCATACAGTCATGCCGGAATGTGATGCTCGGCCGAACGCCAGCGGGCCTTTGCTCGTCGGCCGGAACGCCGATGCCGTCATAAAAGGCGCATCGCTCGGCCGCATCGGCAATCTCGAAGTGCGGCTCGCCCGCAACGAGGCCGAGATCGCTGCCGCGCAGGAAGTGCGCTACCGGGTGTTCTACGACGAGCTTGGTGCCAGGAAGGACCTGTTCCAGATGCAGGACCGCCGCGATGCCGATCGCTTCGATCCCCTCTGCGATCATCTCCTGGTCTTCGATACTTCGCTTTCCGGCCCCGAGCATCGCCGCATCGTCGGCACCTACCGCCTGCTGCGGCAGGAGATTGCCGCGGCCGCCGGCGGCTTCTATTCCGAAGGCGAATTCGAACTGACCAAGCTGATCGCGCGGCATCCTGGCCAGCGCTTCCTCGAGCTCGGCCGCTCCTGTGTTCTGCCCGAATACCGCTCGAAGCGCACCATCGAGGCGCTGTGGCAAGGCATCTGGGCCTATATCAACCATTACGGCATTGGCGTGATGACCGGCTGCGCGTCGTTCCACGGCACCGTGCCGGCGGCACATGCAGAGGCGCTGACCTACCTTGCCCACCACTGCCGGACGAATTCATCATGGGACGTGCGTGCCGTCGCCGGGCGCTATTGTTCGATGGATCTGATGCCGATCGAGGCCGTCAATACCAAGGCGGCGATCGCCGCGATGCCGCCGCTGGTCAAGGGCTATCTGCGCGTCGGCGCGCGCATCGGCGACGGTTGCGTCATCGACCGTGAATTCTCGACGGTCGACGTGTTCGTGGTGATGCCGGTCAAGGAGATCGGTGCCCGCTACGTCAATTATTATGGCGGAGAAGCGCAGCGGTTTGCGGCCTGAATAGGGGAGTAGGCGGAGAGAAGGCAAGGGCGCGAGTAGGCAATTGCTCTACTTTGCCCGACGTAGCGCTATTCCCTACTCCCGTACTGCCCTGTTCCCCTACTCCCCTAACTTACGCATCCTTCTCAGCCTGCTCGTTGACCGGCCCCGGCTCCACCGGCGCTTCGCTCGCCACATGCTTGGGGCCGCCCTTGGCGACGCCGACCATGGCCGGCCGCAGAACACGCTCGCCGATCGAATAGCCGGGCTGCACGACCTGCACGACTGTGTTGGCCGGTACGTCGGGATTGGGCACCTCGAACATCGCCTGGTGGAAATTCGGATCGAATTTCTCGCCCTCGGGCTCAAGCTTCTTCACGCCGTGGCGTTCCAGCGCCGACAGCATGGCGCGCTCGGTGATCTCGACGCCGTCGATCAGCGTCTTGAAGCCGGCATCGCCCGACGCCTTGGCCTCCTCGGGGATGGCATCCAGCGCACGGCGCAGATTGTCCGACACCGAAAGCATGTCGCGGGCAAAATTGGCAACCGCATAGGCGCGCGCATCGTGGACGTCCCGCGCGGTACGGCGGCGCAAATTCTCCATGTCGGCCGCGACGCGCAGCGCGCGATCCTTCAGCTCTTCGTTTTCCTTCAGAAGCCGCACAAGCGCCTCATAGTCGCCGTCGACGCCACCTTCCCTTGGCTCCGCGGCAGCCTCGGTCTTCTCGGCTTCATCGGGCGCGCGTTCGTCTTTTGCCTGGTCGCTCATCGCCGTTTCCCGTCATTTTCGAATGGTGTGGATTTGCGCCCGATATCGAGGTTTAGCGGCCAAAAATCAAGGGGCAAGCGATACTGCAGCCGCTGTCGCTGCTTGATGGCGGACGGCGCAGACCTTTCGATTTTAATTCAAACTTTACCGTACCCGACGGCTTTGCTTGCCGGGACACTACAATGCGGGAACCATTCCTCCCTTGGAAGAGTTTCGAAGCCGACACAGGATTTTGGATGATGCCCCGCAGGAATGGCGAAAAACGCGACGGGCTCGCCGCCGATATCCGGCGCCAGCTCGGCACCGAGGCGACCAAGCGCTTTCTGCGCACCTTACCGGCCTTCCGCACGGAGTCCGATATTCCCGACCGTCTGAAGGAATTGCTCGACCGCCTGGACGGCGTCGAAGCCAAGGTGGTCGCAGGCGGGCGCCGTCGGTAGACACCGTCGCCAGCAACGCGACCTGCGATTGCGGCCGCAATTCCTCGCCATCGCGCGACATTTACCCGCAGTAACTTTGCGTGATCTCCGCCTTGCGGCAGCGCGCCGCTCCGCCTATGTTTCATGATGAACATGATTTCCCCCGAAGCTGTGGCAAACAGCAAGCGCGCCTGGTTGAAGATCCTGTCGCGCTATAAAAAGCCCGACAGGCGTCGCAGCGCCGTCGAACTCGCCATCACCCTCATCCCCTTCGCCACGCTGTGGGCACTGTCCTCGGCCGCTTATGCCTATGGCCATTGGTGGGGTCTGGTCCTGATCCTTCCGGCAGCCGGCTTTCTGGTGCGTATCTTCATGATCCAGCACGATTGCGGCCACGGCTCCTTCTTTGCCAACCGCTATGCCGACGACTGGATCGGCCGCGTGCTTGGCGTGTTGACGCTGACGCCCTACGATTGCTGGCGCCGCGCCCACGCAACCCATCACGCCAGCGCCGGCAATCTCGACGAGCGCGGCACCGGCGACATCAAGACACTGACGGTCGCTGAATATCGGCAACTGTCATGGCGGGGCCGGCTCGCCTATCGCCTCTATCGCCATCCGCTGGTGATGTTTGGCCTTGGCCCGATATGGATCTTCATTTTCGAGCAGAGACTGCCCTTGGGCATGATGCGGGGCGGTTTCACCCCCTGGGTGTCGTCGATGTCGACCAATCTCGCCATCGCGGTCATCGCCGCGCTGCTCATCTGGTTCGTTGGCCCCGGCGCGTTCCTGGTCGTGCATTTGCCGATCGTCATCCTCGCCGGATCGGCCGGCATCTGGCTGTTTTATGTCCAGCATCAGTTCGAGGAGACGGAGTGGACAAAGGACTCCGAGTGGGAATTCCAGCACGCTGCCCTGCACGGTTCGTCCTATTACGACCTGCCGCCGGTGCTGAACTGGATCACCGGCAATATCGGCGTCCACCACGTGCATCACCTCTCGGCCAAGGTGCCATGCTACCGGCTTCCGGAAGTGTTGAGGGACTATCCGGAGCTGCGTGAGATCGGCCGCGTCACACTCCTCGACAGCCTGCGCTGCGTCAAGCTGGCGCTGTGGGACGAGAGTCGCAGCAAGCTGGTATCGTTCCGCGAAGCGCGGATGGCCGTGTAAAGCATACCGCCGCACCTAAAGCGCGTTGCGCTCGACCGGCCTCATGCGACGCGCTTTAGGTTGTCGTTTATGCATGCCGTTATCGCAAAACCGCTGACACTTTTGCGCGACATGCGTTAGGGGTGCGGCGGGCTCCACATTCCGAGCTTAAGCCGCCCGGCGCTGGTCGCGCATCAGGGTCTCGCCCTGGCGGATCTCGGTGCCCAGCACTTTCAGGCATTCGCGCATGAAGGCGGCAAGGCCCGGCCAGCCCTTCGCCGACACCAAATTGCCGTCGACATGGGCGCCGGTCGGCGCAACATCGATATAGATGCCGCCGGCCAGCGTGACTTCCGGCTCGCAATATTGCAGCGCCGCGACTTCCCTGCCGCGCACCACGCCGTCGACCGCGATCAGGATCTGCACGCCGTGGCAGATGGTGAAGATCGGTTTTCCCGTCTCATGGAAATGCCGCACCAGCGCCTGCACGCGCTTGTCGATGCGGATATATTCCGGCCCGCGCCCGCCCGCCGCGTAGACGGCATCGTAGTCGGCCGGATTGACCTCGGAAAACGTCTTGTTGAGGATGTAGTCGTGGCCGAGCTTTTCCGTATAGGTCTGGTGGCCCTCGAAGTCGTGCAGGGAGGTCTTCAGGATATCGCCGGCCTTCTTGTCGGGGCAAACGACATGGACGGTGTGGCCCACCGCATGCATGGCCTGTTCAAAGACGAAAATCTCGTACTCCTCGCTGAACTCGCCAACGAGCATCAATATCTTCTTGCCAGCCATACCCGGTTCCTCCCTTGTGGCCACATTTATTCGGATCGCGAAATAATGGGCCCATCCTAAGGCGGAGAGGCGCAAAATAAAAGGCTGAATCGGGAATGTGGTCCGACCAGATAGGGCTTCTGGCCCTCTGGAGCGGATCAGCCGGCGCGCACCCGCCGCCAGGAATATTTCGGGCCTTTGGCCTCCGGCTTCACCGCCGGCTGATAGAACAGCGGAAGTCCGCCGGTGCGGCCTTGCTCGAGCCGCTTCAGCAGCACCGGGTGCGATACCTCGAATTCATCGAAGCCGACGCGCAGCATATGCGGCAACTGATCGATCAGCACCTGCCCGGTGGCGCGCATAGCGCCTGCAAAATGATAACGGCTGCGCAGCAATTCGCCCTTGGAGAACGAGCGGCCGTCATTGAACGCCGGAAACGCCAGCGCCACCAGCGACAGCTGATCGAGCAGGCCTGCGATCTTCTCGAGCTGATCGCCGGGCTGCAGCAGCACACCGATGCGCTCCTTCGCCGACCGCCGCACCTCCGGATCGAGGCCCAGAAACGCCTGCAAGGGCAGGATGAAACGGCCATTGCCGACCAGCGCCTCGGCGCTTTCGGCATGAACCCACTCGTCCTCGCGGAACCCATCCGGTGTCCACAGCCGCATGGCGTTTTCGGCTATCAAGTCGCTCATCAAGAAAATTCCCAAGTCCAAAGATTCTAAAGTGCAAAACACCTCAGGGTGCGTTGAGATTCAGGTCAGGCCGAGCCGAAGGCGGGCGCGAAGCGACCAAACTGCGTGGCCTCCGAGAACCGGAGCGGAGCGTACTTTGGGTACGTGAGCGCCGGAAGCGCAGGAAGCCGCCGTTTGCAGGCCGGCTGAATATCAATATACCCTAAAGTGATGCGTCGGTCAGCGACCTTTCCAGCCCCGACAAGTGGATGCCGCATTCGGTCTTGGCGTGCCCGGCCCAGCGGCCGCTGCGCGCATCGTCGCCCGGTTGCACCGGCTGCGTGCATGGGAAACAGCCGATCGACAGATAGCCATAGGCGACCAGCGGGTTTTCACGCAGCGCATGCGCGCGCATGTAGCCGGCCTGGTCCGATGTCGTCCAGTGCGCCAGCGGATTGATGCGGATGCGCGAGCCGACCGCCTCGAACACCGGGAGCGCTGCCCGGGTCGCCGCCTGGAAGCGCTTGCGGCCGGTGAACCAGGCGCGGAACGGCTCGACGCCGCGCGCCAGCGGCTCGACTTTGCGCACGTCGCAGCAGGCGTCGGTGTCGGTCTCGTTCAGATTGCCGGTCGGGTCGATCCTTGCCAGCGCCGCATCGTCGGGCCTGATCACCCGGATATCGCTCAGCCCGAAATCGGCGGCCAGCGCGTCACGATAGCCGAGCGTCTCCTCGAAATGCTTGCCGGTGTCGAGAAAGATCACCGGCAGCGTGCGGTCGATCTCGGCGATCATGTGCAGCAGCACCGCCGAATCCGCGCCGAAGGACGAGACGGCGGCGATTTCGCCGTGAAAGAACTCCCGGGTCGACCGCTCGATGATCTCCAGCGGCTTCAGATGGCCGTAGAGCGCGTCGAGACCCGCCGCTTGGGCGGCGATGCCGGCCTCGACGTCGACGATACGGTCAAGCGGCCTTGGCTTCGCCAGCATAGAGCGCCTCCTTGAACGGCGCGGGACCGACTCGGCGGTAGGCGTCGATGAATCTTTCGTTTCTGTCCAGCCGAAGCCCGAGATAGGTCTCGACGATCTGCTCGATGGCATCGGTGATCTCTTCCGAACTGAAGCCGCGGCCGATGATCTCGCCGACCGAGGTGTTCTCGTCGGCCGAGCCGCCGAGCGTCACCTGGTAAAGCTCGGCGCCTTTCTTCTCGACGCCCAGGATGCCTATATGGCCGACATGGTGATGGCCGCAGGCATTGATGCAGCCGGAAATCTTCAGCTTCAATTCGCCGATGTCGCGCTGGCGCTCCAGCGAAGCAAAGCGCCGCGAGATTTCCTGTGCCACGGGAATGGAACGCGCCGTTGCCAGCGCGCAATAGTCGAGGCCGGGGCAGGAGATGATGTCGCTGATCAGGTTGGAATTGGCCGTCGCCAGCCCGATATCGACAAGCGCGTCATAGACCGCCTTGAGGTCGGCCCGCGCCACATGCGGCAGGATCAGGTTCTGCTCGTGACTGACGCGCAGCTCGTCGAATGAATATTTTTCGGCAATGTCGGCGACCGCTTCCATCTGGCTGTCGGAGGCATCGCCCGGCGTCTCGCCGATGCCCTTGAGCGAGATGGTCACCGCCGCGTAGTCGGGATGGCGATGGGTGACCACATTCTGATCCAGCCATTCGGAAAAGCTCTTGGAGTCGAGGCGGGCAAGCTTGACCGCCTCGTCGCCTTCCGGCCGGTCGACAAGCGGAGGCGGCGCGAAATACGCATCGATGGCGCGGATGTCTTCTTCCGGCAGCCTCAGCTCGGCGTCCTTCAACTCCTGCCATTCGGCCTCGACCTGGCGGGTGATCTCCTCGACGCCGGTCTCATGGACCAGGATCTTGATGCGCGCCTTGAACTTGTTGTCGCGCCGGCCGTAGAGGTTGTAAACGCGCAGGATCGCCGTGCAGTAGGACAACAGATCCGCTTCGGGCAGGAAATCGCGGATCTTCTTGGCGACCATCGGCGTGCGGCCTTGGCCGCCGCCGACATAGACAGCGAAACCGAGCTCGCCGGCGGCGTTCTTCTTCAGGTGCAGGCCGATGTCGTGCGTCTGGATGGCGGCGCGGTCGCGCTCGGCGCCGGTCACCGCGATCTTGAATTTTCGCGGCAGGAACGAGAACTCCGGATGCACCGAGGACCATTGCCGCAGGATTTCGGCATAGGGGCGCGGATCGGCAACCTCGTCAGCGGCGGCGCCGGCGAAGTGGTCGGCGGTGACGTTGCGGATGCAATTGCCGCTGGTCTGGATGGCGTGCATCTCGACGTTTGCCAGATCAGCCAGGATCGCCGGGATGTCCGACAGCGCCGGCCAGTTGAACTGGATGTTCTGGCGCGTCGTGAAATGGCCGTAACCTTTGTCGTATTTGCGGGCGATGTGGCCGAGCATGCGCAGCTGCTTGCTGTTCAGCGTGCCGTAGGGCACCGCGATGCGCAGCATATAGGCATGCAGCTGCAGATAGACGCCGTTCATCAGCCGAAGCGGCCGGAACTGGTCCTCGGTGATCTCGCCGGCAAGGCGCCGCGCAACCTGGTCGCTGAACTCGGCGACGCGGGCCTTGACGAAATCGTGGTCGAACTCATCGTAACGGTACATATTCAGGTCTTTCCGGGCGCGTCCGCCCGTTATTTTCTTCGTTCGAGCATGATCGGGATCATGCTTGTGTCATCTATGCCGCACGTGCGGCTTGCGGACGGGCCTGCTTGCCCAGGTCGTTGCGGGTGGTCGGGCCGGCGGCACGGATCCTTTCGCGCAACCGGACCGCTTCGACTGTGCCGTTGGCCACGGTCACGTCTATCAGGTTGACGTCGACCACTTCGTTGTTGGCGGAGGCCTTGGCGCCGATTGCCTCCAGCCGGTCCTCGGCCGCCTTGTCATGGGCGATGTCGGCATGGTCGATGATCTCGGCCCAGCCGCCATTGGCGTACCAGACGGCTATGCCGTCGGCGAGGCGGTTCGCGGTCAAGACTTTCATTGGCTCACTCCTTGCGCGGCAGCACTCGCCACGCTTTCCTGCCTGTGTGCCGCCAGCGGCTCGGACCGTTCGAAATTGGCGCCGGCGACCGCGTCGCCGATGATGGTCATCACCGGGCCGCTGAGGTCGGCGCGCACCTCCAGCGACGGCAGGTCGGCGAGCGTGCCGTGGAAACGGCGGCGGTTGGCAAGGCTGGCATTCTCGACCACGGCGACGGCCGTATCCGGCGACAGGCCGGCTTCGATCAGCCGGCCGGCGACCTCGGCGGCGACCGAGCGGCCCATATAGACGGCGACCGTCGCGCCGGAAATGGCGAGCTTTGCCCAGTCGGGCAGCGAATTTCCCTTGAGGTCATGGCCGGTGGTGAACACCATCGACGACGACACGCCGCGCAGCGTCAGCGGCAGTTCGAAATCGGCGGCGGCGGCGAAGGCCGCGGTGACGCCCGGAACCACTTCGTAGGCGACGCCGGCATCGCGAAGTGCCGCCATCTCCTCGCCGGCCCGGCCGAACACCAGCGGGTCGCCGGACTTCAGCCGCACGACACGCTTGCCGGCGTGGCCAAGCTCGACCAGCAGCGCATTGATCTCGGCCTGGCTCTTGGAATGGCAGCCCTTGCGCTTGCCGACCGGCAGGCGCTCGGCATCGCGACGGCCCATTGCGACGATCGCCTCCGGCACCAGCGCGTCATGGACGATCACGTCGGCTTCCATCAGCAGGCGATGGGCGCGCAGCGTCAAAAGGTCCTCGGCGCCTGGACCGGCGCCTACAAGCGCGATATGGCCCGATGCCGGTTCTGTCGAAAGCAGCAGGCCGACGGCCGCATCATGCGCCTGCGAAAGCTCGCCTGCCTCGACAGCGCGGGCCGGCGCGCCGCCAAAGAAATCGCTCCAGAAGCGGCGGCGGGCATTGCCCTTCGGCAGCAGTCTTTCGGCGGTGTCGCGAAAAGATGCGGCGAGCGCCGCGAGCGGCCCGAGCGAGGGCGCCAGCATGCGGTCGATGCGGCTGCGCAGCATCTGCGCCAGCACCGGGCCGGCACCTTCCGTGCCGATGGCAATGGCGACCGGCGCGCGGTTGACCAGTGCCGGCGTGAAGAAATCGCATAGCTCCGGCCGGTCGACGGCATTGACCGGAATGCCCAGCCGGCGCGCATCCCCGGCAACGCGGCGATCGAGCGCCTCGTCGCCGCTGGCGGCAAACACCATCACCGCACCATTGAGATGTGCTGCATCATAGACGTCGGCGATGTGGGCGGCCCCCGTCTCGGCCATAAAGGCCAGCAGCTCCGGGCTTGTTTCATCGCTGACGATGCGCAGCACAGCGCTCGACTGCGCGAGCAGCCGCGCCTTGGCCAGCGCTTCCTCTGCGCCGCCGACGATGGCTATGGCTTCGCCCTCGACCCGCATGAAGACGGGAAAGGCATTGAGCTTGGGTGTGGCTTGCGGCATGACGAGCGGAATCCTGGAACCGTTTGTCAGTTCTACGCGGGGGCGCGAAAAACCAGAAGGCACCCACTCGCGCATCGCTTCGTAGCAGGCAATCTCTTTTCTGCAAGCATGAAGGCCAAGAGAAAAATATTCCACATTCAAATGCGGGGCAGATTGAAGCTGCTGTTGCAGCCCTTGATCCGCTGCCTTTTTAGCGGCCGGAGGAGCTAACCACAAAACAGATTTTTCTAAATTCTATCAATTTAGTAGATTAAGCCGCCGGATGCTGACCGAGCGATCGACGGCAGCCCCGCACTCTCGCCGACCCCCGTCGGAGCACCGGGTCCGAGTGCCGGAACATTCCCGCCTCGGCACGCGTTTGCCCTATGGACCCAGGCCCGGTCACACCCCTGCGGCAAAGGCCCGGCGATGGGTTCGAAAAATCAAAAAGGAGCGCCCCATGAGCAACGTCAGACTGAAACGCGGACTGTGGATCGTGGTGGCAGATGGCGAAAAGGCGCTGTTCCTCGAGAACCGTGGAGACGTCCAATATCCCGACCTTCAGGTCGTGCACGAGATGGAGCAGGAAAATCCGGCAACCCGAGAACAAGGCACGGACCGCCCCGGCCGCTACAGCGACGGCCCTTCCGTCCACCGCAGTGCGGTCGAGGACACCGACTGGCACCGTCTCGGCAAGGAGCGTTTTGCCGAAGAGATTGCCGACAGGCTCTACAAGCTCGCGCACCGCGGCAGCTTCAAGGAGATCGTGCTGATCGCGCCGCCGCCGGTGCTGGGCGACATGCGCAGGAAACTGCACAAGGAGGTCACCGACAAGATAACGGCCGAAATTCCAAAGACGCTGACCAACCACAGCATACCCGATATCGAGAGCCTGCTGCAGGCGACCTGATCGGGCATCGGCGGCGTGCAACTTTCGTTTCCGTAGCAATCGCCTGCCTGGAGCAGGCCGCGCCGGGTGGCAACGCTTGCCGGCTCAACGCCTTTTTGCCGTCTTGCCATCGATTTCATGGGGATTGCGGGTTGTCTCGCAAATGTCCCAGCCTCCATACTGCCAAGGCGGCGGCCATTGGACGGCGCATATCCGACATCGCGATTCCTGAAGGCGCTCCATAGACAATGCCGCATGACACGCCCCTTATCGCCACCATCGTCGCCGGTCTGGGGCTGGCTTTCGTCTTCGGCGCACTTGCCAACCGTTTTCGCGTGCCGCCGCTGGTAGGCTATCTCATCGCCGGCGTTCTGGTTGGACCGAACACGCCGGGTTTCGTCGCCGATGCCGGCCTCGCCAATGAACTTGCCGAGATCGGCGTCATCCTGCTGATGTTCGGCGTCGGCCTGCATTTCTCGCTGAAGGACCTGTTGTCGGTCCGCGCCATCGCCGTGCCCGGCGCCATTGTGCAGATCGGCTTCGCGACAGCCCTCGGCGCCGGCCTTGCCTGGATGCTCGGCTGGTCGATCGGTGCGGGACTGGTCTTTGGCCTGGCGCTTTCCGTGGCCTCGACCGTGGTGCTGTTGCGCGCCCTGCAGGAGCGGCGGCTGATCGAGACCGAGCGCGGCCGCATCGCCGTTGGCTGGCTGATCGTCGAGGATCTGGCGATGGTGCTGGCGCTGGTGCTTTTGCCGGCGTTGGCCGGCGTGCTCGGCGGCCAAGAGCAGGTGGAGGTGCACTCCAGCGGTCTGCTGTCGCTGCCGGCGAGCTACGGCGTCTGGGGCGTCGTCGCCATCACACTGGCCAAGGTCGCGGCCTTTGTCGTGGTCATGCTGGTGGTCGGCCGCCGGCTTATCCCCTGGATCCTGCACTACGTCGCCCATACCGGATCGCGCGAACTGTTCCGGTTGGCGGTGCTTGCGATTGCGCTTGGCGTCGCCTTCGGCGCGGCCAAGCTGTTCGGCGTGTCGCTGGCTCTCGGCGCTTTCTTCGCCGGCATGATCATGAGCGAATCCGAGCTCAGCCACCGGGCGGCCGAGGAATCGCTGCCGCTGCGCGACGCCTTTTCCGTGCTGTTCTTCGTTTCAGTCGGCATGCTGTTCGACCCGTTCAGCGTGATCAGCAATGGCTGGCCGATCCTGGCGACGCTGGCCATCATCGTTGTCGGCAAGTCGCTGGCAGCCTTCGTCATCGTCGTCGTCTTCCGCTATCCGGTCGCAACCGCATTGATGATTTCGGCAAGCCTAGCCCAGATCGGCGAATTCTCGTTCATCCTGGCTGAACTCGGCGTCGAGCTGAAACTGCTGCCCGAACAAGGCCGCGACCTCATCCTCGCCGGCGCCATCCTGTCGATCGTCCTCAATCCGCTGATGTTTTTTGCCGTCGACCGGATGAAACCCTGGCTGGAAGCACGCGCCGGCAGGACGGCGCCGTCCGGCGAAGCAAGGCCGATCGGCCCGGCGACCGAGCCCGGCCAGGTGGCTTCGGTCGCGGCGCCTGCTAACGAGGATGGCCCACCGCCCAGGACGAGGCTGACCGGCCACACCATCCTGATCGGCTACGGCCGCGTCGGCAGCCTCGTCGGCACGGCGCTGAAGCAGGCCGCCCTGCCCTTCCTCGTCATCGAGGATGCCGACAAGACGCTGGCGAAGCTCAAGGCCGAAGGGGTCGAAACCGTACCCGGCAACGCGGCGAGTGGCGACGTGTTCGCCGCATCCAATCCCGAGGGGGCGAAGCGGCTGATCCTGGCCATTCCCAACGCCTTCGAGGCCGGGCAGGTCGTTCTGCGCGCCCGCGCCGCCAATCCGACAATCGAAATCATCGCCCGCGCCCATTCCGATGCCGAGGTCGAGCACCTCAAAAACCTTGGTGCCGACACCGTCATCATGGGCGAACGCGAGATCGCCCGCGGCATCGTCGAGGTGGTGACGGCAGCACCGAAAGCGCCCACGGCAGCCTAAGCCTGCGCCGCCCTGCCAGCGTTGCGGTCAAGCCCTTCTCCCCGTTCTTCACGGGAGAAGGTCCCGGCAGGGGGATGAGGGGCAGCGTCAACGATTGATCAAAACCAACCGCTCAAACGTGCTGGCCGCCATTGATATGGATTTCCGAGCCGGTCACGTAGGACGCCTGCTGCGAGCACAGGAAGAAGATGATGTCGGCGACTTCTGCCGTGGTGCCCAATCTTCTCAGCGGGATTGTCTCGACGATTTTTTCGGTGCCCGGCGACAGGATCGCGGTGTCGATCTCGCCCGGTGCGATCGCGTTGACGCGAATGCCGTGCGGGCCGAAATCATGCGCCATCTCGCGCGTCAGCGAGCCGAGTGCTGCCTTCGACGTCGCATAGGCGGTACCGGCGAAAGGATGCACGCGGGTGCCGGCGATCGAGGTGACGTTGACGATCGAGCCCTTGGCCGATGCCAGTTCCTTGAACAGTCCGCGCGCCAGCATGATCGGGGCGAAGAAATTCACCTGGAAGACGTCGCGCCAGACATGCATCGGCGTGTCGATAGAGTTCATGCGGCTGTTGCCGTCCTTGAGCTTCGGCGAGATGCCGGCATTGTTGACGAGCGCATGCAGCTGCCCGCCATGCGCCTCGAGCCGGTGGCGTATCTCGGAGATGGCGATGCCGACATCCTCCTGGTCGGCGAGGTCGACCTTGATATGGTCTTCGGGGCCGGCCGGCCACGGGCAGTCCTCGGCAAAGGCCTGGCGCGAGCAGGTGATGACGCGCCAGCCTTCGCGTGAAAAGCGCTTGACCGTGGCATGGCCGATGCCACGGCTGGCGCCGGTCAGCACGATGGTTTTTCTGGTGTCGGTCTCTGCCATTCGCGGTCTCCAAACGGGAGATGTAGCGGAACGCGGCAGCGGTGGCGAGGGGCCCGTCGCTCAGCCGCCTGTCAGAATGTCCAATATCGAGGTCTGCCGCTTCTTGACCGGGCCGCCGACATTGCCGGGCGGCACCGGGTGCTTGATCGATCCGGTGGCGCTGTCGACGCCCGGCATGGCCAGGCCGCCGGCATCGACTGTCTCGGCAGAACGCACGGGACGCGAAGCCGACTGGGTAGCTGCCACAGGCGGCGCCGATTGGCCGACGGAAGCGACCGGCGCCGGCGGCGGCGTGTCGGACGGTATGTCGTCCGGCACGATGGTGTCGGGCGGCGTCGACTTCCAGGTTCCGGGCAGCGGTCGCACCGGCACGCCCTCATGCGCGGCGACCATGAACTCGTGCCAGGCCTGCGCCGGCAGCGCGCCGCCGGTGACCTTCTTCATCGCGCTGCCGTCATCATTGCCGAACCAGACGCCGGTGGTCAGATTGGCGGTATAGCCGATGAACCACGCGTCGCGCGAATTCTGGCTGGTGCCGGTCTTGCCGGCCGCCGGCCAGGCGAACGCCGCCTTCCTGGCCGTGCCGATCTCGACCGTGCCGGTCATCATCGAGTTCATCATGCCGACAACATCGGGATTGACGACCCGCGGCGCACCGCCGCCATTGTTTTCGTAGAGCACCTTGCCGTCGCTCGTCGTGACGCGGCGGATGAAATGGATGTCCGGCTTGTAACCGCCATTGGCGAAGGGAACATAGGCCGAGGTCAGTTCCAGCGGCGTCACTTCCGAGGTGCCGAGCGCGATCGAGGTGTTGGCCGTCAGCTCGGACTGGACGCCCATGCGGTGCGCCGCCTCGACCACCGCATTCGGCCCGACTTCCATGGTCAGCTGCGCGGCCACCGAGTTCAGCGATTTTGCCAGCGCCGTCGCCAGCGTCACCTTGCCGAAATATTTGCCGCCGTAATTGTCGGGCGTCCAGTTGCCGATCTTGATCGGCGCGTCGTTGCGCACGCTGTCGGGCGTGCGGCCGGATTCCAGCGCCGCCATGTAGACGAACGGCTTGAACGCCGACCCCGGCTGGCGGCGCGCTTCCGAGGCGCGGTCGAACTGGCTGGTCGAATAGTCGTAACCGCCGACCATCGCGCGCACCGCGCCGGAATTGTCGATCGACACCAGCGCGCCCTGGCTGACATTGAGCTTCTTGCCGCTCTGGTCGATCAGCCGGCGGATCGATTGCTCGGCGAGTTTCTGCAGCGTCAGGTCGACGGTCGTGTCGACGACGATATCGCGGCGCACGTCGCCGATCAGGTCGGGCAGTTCTTCCATGATCGTATCGGCGACGTAGTTTTCCGAGCCGGTCCAGTAGGACGGCGCGCGTGTCGCCGGCGCGCTCATCGCCGTGGTCTGCTCCTTGGCGCTGATCTTGCCCTCGTCGCGCATCGCGGCGAGCACCAGCTGCGAGCGCGGCTCGGCCGCCTTCGGGTCGCGCGCGGGCGACAGCCGCGACGGCGCCTTGAGCAGGCCGGGGAGAAGGGCAGCCTCCGACAGCGTGACGTCACGCGCGCTCTTGCCGAAATAGCGGCGCGAGGCCGCTTCGACACCATAGGCGCCGGAGCCGAAATAAACCCGGTTGAGGTACATTTCGAGGATCTGGTCCTTCGTATGCTTGTGCTCCAGCCACAGCGCCAAGAGCACTTCCTGCACCTTGCGTTCCAGCGTGCGGTCCGGCGTCAGGAACAGGTTCTTGGCCAGCTGCTGGGTCAGCGTCGAGCCGCCCTGCGAAAAATGCCCGCCCAGCACATTGGTCACCATCGCCCGGGAAAGGCCGATCGGGTCGATGCCGAAATGCGAATAGAAGCGGCGGTCTTCGATGGCGATGACGGCCTCGGGAATATAGGGCGACATTTCGTGCAGGCCGACGGCCTCGCCGCCGCTCATGCCGCGATTGCCAAGCAGCTGGCCGTCGACCGAGACGATCTTGATGTTGGGGGCGCGGTCGGGAATGGCCCAGGTGGTGGCCGCCGGCATTTTCGCGCCGTAATAGACGACGATGCCGGCGGTGGCGATGCCGCCCCAGATGGCCAGCACGAAGCACCAGTAGAACAGCCGGGCAAGCACGCCGAACACGCCGCGCCGGCTTTTGCCGCGCCCGCCGCGCGGCGGCTTGACCTTGGACGATTTGCGCTTTGCAGCGGCTTTTCGGTTGCTCGGCACGACGCGGTCCTCCTCGCTTACCGAAAAACCGGCCGAGGATCTCGCCCCCGGCGATGCCTCGAAGCTGGGCTCGATGCGGCTGTCTTTCCGGTTCGCCATGCGCTGTGCTGTCTTCCCCATGCCTATGGCGTTGGGGTTGAAGACTAGATGCGGCGGTTTAAAGGCGGGTTAAGTCGGGAAAAATCGAAGTAAACTGTATTCAGTCGCTTGCCGAACGGCTGCGGCCCGCGACAGCGCCAAAGCCGGAAATGAAAAACCCGCCTCGGCGGGCGGGTCGTTGGAGCCAATGAGCACCATAGCGAAATTAGTAGCATAGCTGCCGGCACAAAGCAAGAACAAAATGCGCGTTGCCTCAGAATAATCACTTCAGTTCGGCGGTTGCGACAACCCTCAGTCGTCGGCATCCGCATCGTCGGAGGCCGGCCGCCAGCTGATCGGCTCGATCTTCCTTTGCGTATGGCCGTCCGTATAGGCCCACCAGCCAGCGTCGCTTTCGTCCCAGTCGCCGCCTGCCGCCTTCAGCCGGTCGAGCGAACGGTATTGCGCGATGCTCTCGTTCATCACGCCGTCGCTGTCCTGCCAGTAGACGGTGACCTTGGAACCGTCCTTCGGTGCCGTTTCGATTGATTTTCGGGCAGCCATTTTCATTTCTCCCGGTGAAGCGAACGGAACGCCGGGATAAGCGTCCGGTTCCTGGCCGATGGCCTTTAGGAGAATTCGCTCCGGCGAGACATATGGCGTGGTTTTTCGAGAACCGGAGCGCAGCGGACATTTGGGTCCGTGAGCACCGGAAGCGGAGAAAACTGCGCCAGATGGCCGTCGGAGTAGAATTATCATGAAGGCCATCAGCTGTGGGCGAAGATGTCCTCTTCATCCCAGCCCATCAGGTCGAGTTTCGCACGCGTCGGCAGGAAGCGGAAGCAGGCATCGGCCTCCCTGGTCCGGTTGTCGCGCGCCAGACGCGCGCTCAGCACGTCGCGCAGCCGGTGCAAATAGAGCACGTCGGAGGCGGCATATTCGAGTTGCTCGGGCGACAGCGTCTCGGCGGCCCAGTCCGATGATTGCTGCGCCTTCGACAGGCCGATCCCGAGAAGCTCGAAGCAGATGTCCTTCAGCCCGTGCCGGTCGGTGTAGGTGCGCGTCAGCCGCGACGCGATCTTGGTGCAGAACACCGGCTCCGGCATGACGCCGAAGGCATTGTAGAGAACGGCGAGATCGAAGCGGCCGTAATGGAACAGCTTGGTGATGCTGCGGTTCTTGAGCAGGCTGACGAGGTTCGGCGCCTTCTTCTGGCCGGGCGCGATCTGGATGACGTCGGCCGAGCCGTCGCCCGGCGAGATCTGCACGACGCAGAGCCGGTCGCGATGCGGGTTCAGCCCCAGCGTCTCGGTGTCGATGGCGACCGCCCCGACATCGTAATGCAGCAGGCCGGGCAGATCGTTTTTGTGGAAACGTATGTCGCTCATCGTCTTCTCCGGTCGCGGCCCCGTGCAGCGATGCGCGACGGACCGTGCCCGTCCTTGCCGCGATCCGGCGAAAAATCAACAAAAACTTGAATCTGGCGTAATTTCAGCGTGTCAGCGCCTCGAGAATGCGCGCCCAGGAGCGCTGGCCCTTGTGGAAGGAGCTCATCTCGTACTTCTCGTTCGGCGAGTGGATGCGGTCGTCGTCGAGGCCGAAACCGACGAGCAGCGACTCCATGCCGAGATAAGTCTGGAAATCGCCGACCACCGGGATCGAGCCGCCGCTGCCGGTCACCACCGCCGGCTTCGGCCATTCGTCGGACAGCGCCTGCTTGGCCTTGGCGAGGAAGGGCGAGTCGTAGGACAGCTGGATCGCCGGCGAGCCGCCATGCGGATGAAATTCGACCGAGCAGTCGGCCGGAACGCGCTGCCTGGCAAATGCCTGGAAGGCGGCGCGGATTTTTTCCGGATCCTGTTTGTGGACCAGGCGGAAGGAGATTTTTGCCGAGGCTTGCGCGGCGATCACCGTCTTGAAGCCCTTGCCGGTATAGCCGCCGATAATGCCGTTGAACTCGGCCGTCGGTCGCGCCCAGGTCAGTTCGAGCACCGAGCGGCCCTTTTCGCCGGACGGGATCGACAGGCCGATCGGGCCGAGGAAGGTCTCGGCCGTCTCACCGAGCGACAGCCACGACTGCAATATCTGCGACGGCGTTTCCTCGACGCCGTCATAAAAACCCGGAATGGTGACGTGACCATCCGCATCGTGGATGTCGGCCAGAATTTTTGCCAGGATGCGGATCGGATTGGCGGCCGCACCGCCATAGAGCCCGGAATGCAGGTCGCGGTCGGCGGCAGTCACCGTAATCTCCTCGCCGACCAGCCCGCGCAGCGAGACGCAGATCGACGGCGTATCGCGGTCCCACATGCCGGTGTCGCAGACCAGCGCGAAAACGGCCTTGAGCTCATCCGCATTCGCCTCGAGAAACGGCTTCAGCGACGGCGATCCGGACTCCTCCTCGCCCTCGAACAGGATTGTGATTCGGCACGGCAATCCGCCATGCACCTGCTTCCACGCGCGGCAGGCCTCGACGAAGGTCATCAGCTGGCCCTTGTCGTCGGCCGCGCCGCGGCCGGTGATCACCTTGTGGCCGGGCTCGATCTCCTTGACCGCCGGCGCGAACGGGTCGCTTTCCCACAGCTCGATCGGATCGACCGGCTGGACGTCGTAATGGCCGTAAAACAGCAAATGCGGCGCGCCCGCCGGCCCATCGTGATGCGCGACCACCATCGGATGGCCTGGTGTGTCGCGCACGCTGGCGTCGAAGCCGATCAGCTTGAGCTCGGCGACCAGCCATTCGGCGGCCTTGCGGCAGTCGGCGGCGTAGTCCGGATCGGTGGAGATCGACTTGATGCCGAGCAGGCCGAACAGGCGTTCCAGGCTCTGGTCGAAGTTCTTGTCGAGGCGGTCGAGAACAGGGGAAACTGCGGACATCTGGCGGGCCTTTCGATTCTGGCGGCGAATCTAGAGCCCATGTTGCGAAACGGAAAGCCCGCGACCGTTGGGCCACAGCTTCCTGTCCAAAGGCAAAAAAATGCCGCCGTGGTGGAGGGAACCACGGCGGCCTCTACTCGAAACGATGCGGCAGCCCGGAGAGGGGGGATAGGCTGCCGCAAGTGTCCGGGATAGGCGGGGGACGGGCCTTGCTCCGGACTTCGGCGAAAACTGCCGATGGCGTTTATCTGTGTCTGCGAACGTGGCGATTCAAGGGCACAAAAATTACACTTTTGTAACATAGGCGTGAGCGAACAAAGCTCCGGCCAGGCCGCATGGCAGGCCAGGCTCGCACGCCATTTGTCAGGGTGTTGCCGGAACCCTTGGCAGAAGCCGCCTTTGGCATGGACCGCGGCGCTGCGCCGCGCTATTCCCTCGTGCCATGAAAAAAGGCGATCATCTCTTCCTTGTCGACGGCTCCGGCTACATCTTCCGTGCCTATCACGCGCTGCCGCCGCTGTCCCGCAAGTCCGACGGGCTGCCGACCAGTGCCGTGCTCGGCTTCTGCAACATGGTCTGGAAGCTGACGCAGGACGCCCGCAACACCGATGTCGGCATCGTGCCGACGCATTTCGCCGTGATTTTCGACTATTCGTCGAAGACCTTCCGCAACGACCTCTACCCCGAATACAAGGCCAACCGCTCGGCGCCGCCGGAAGATTTGATCCCGCAATTCGGCCTGATCCGCCAGGCGACCAGGGCCTTCAACCTGCCATGCCTTGAGACGAAAGGCTACGAGGCCGACGATTTGATCGCCACCTATTGCCGGCTTGCCTGCGAAGCCGGCGCCGACACCACCATCATCTCTTCCGACAAGGATCTGATGCAACTGGTCGGCCCAACGGTTGCCATGTACGACCCGATGAAGGACCGCCAGATCGGCGTTTCCGAGGTGATCGAGAAATGGGGCGTGCCGCCACAGAAAATGATCGACCTGCAGGCGCTGACCGGCGATTCGGTCGACAATGTGCCGGGCGTGCCCGGCATCGGGCCGAAGACGGCAGCGCAATTGCTCGAACAGTTCGGCGACCTCGACACGCTGCTCGCCCGCGCCGGCGAGATCAAGCAGGACAAGCGGCGCGAATCGATCATCGCCAATGCCGACAAGGCACGCATTTCGCGTGACCTGGTGAGGCTGAAGAACGACGTGCCGGTGACCGAAGGGCTTGACGAGTTCGTGTTGCATGCGCCGGACGGCCCCAGGCTGATCGGCTTCCTCAAGACCATGGAATTCTCGACGCTGACCCGCCGCGTGGCCGAAGCGACCGGAACCGACGCCGGCGACGTTCCAGCCACCCCCGTCACCATAGAGCGTGCCGATACCGCGCATGGCCCCGATATGGGTTTTGGCGTGCCCGCGGCCGCCGAGAGCGCACCGCCGTCGGACGAAGCGGCACTCGAAGCTCCGGCCGCAGCCAAGCAAGGCGACACCCCATCCCTGCTTTCGGCGCTTCGCCTGGAGGCTGCCACCGCCCGCAAGATCGACACCGGCGCCTACACCTGCATCCGCGACGCCGCGACGCTGAAGGCCTGGATCGCCGAGGCGATGGAGAGAGGCATCGTCGCCTTCGACGTTAAGACGTCCTCGCCCGATCCGATGCGGGCCGAACTGATCGGCCTTGCCATGGCCGTCGCGCCCGGCCACGCCGCCTACGTGCCGCTTGCTCACAAAAACGGCAATGGCGACCTGCTCGGCGGCGGCGCGGTCGAAGACCAGATCCCGGTCCGCGACGCGCTGGCGTTGCTCAAGCCGCTGCTCGAGGACAAATCCGTCCTCAAGATCGTGCACGACATGAAATACCGCCTTGTCGTCATGAGCCGTCACGGCATCGAGATCGGCCCCTATGACGACACCATGCTGATCTCCTACGTGCTCGAGGCCGGAACCCACGGTGGCCACGGCCTGGAGGCGCTGGCCGATAAATGGCTCGGCCACGCGACCATTCCGCTGAAGGAACTGGCCGGTTCGGGAAGAAGCTTCATCGGCCTCGATCAGGCCGACCTCGGCAAGGCGACGGCTTACGGGGCCGAGCACGCCGACGTCGCGCTCAGGCTCTGGCAGGTGCTGAAGCCACGGCTTGCCGCCAAGGGCCTGGTCTCGGTCTATGAACGGCTTGAACGGCCGTTGGTGCCGGTCCTGGCACGGATGGAGCAGCGCGGCATCTCCGTCGACCGGCAGATCCTGTCGCGGCTCTCCGGCGAACTGGCACAGGGTGCCGCACGGCTCGAGGACGAGATCTACCAGCTGGTCGGCGAACGCATCAACATCGGCTCGCCAAAACAGCTCGGCGACATCCTGTTCGGCAGGATGGGTCTGCCCGGCGGTTCAAAAACCAAGACCGGCCAGTGGTCGACCTCGGCGCAGCTTCTCGAAGACCTCGCCGCCGAAGGCCACGAATTGCCGCGCAAGATCGTCGACTGGCGCCAGCTGACCAAGCTGAAATCGACCTATACCGATGCGCTGCCCGGCTTCATCCATCCCGACACCAAGCGCGTCCACACCTCCTACGCGCTTGCCGCGACGACGACCGGGCGGCTGTCGTCCTCGGATCCCAATCTGCAGAACATTCCGGTGCGCACCGTCGAGGGTCGAAAGATCAGGACGGCCTTCATCGCCGACAAGGGCAACAAGCTGGTTTCCGCCGACTACAGCCAGATCGAATTGCGCGTGCTCGCCCACGTCGCCGAAATCCCGCAGCTCAAGCAGGCCTTCGCCGATGGCGCCGACATCCACGCCATCACCGCGTCTGAAATGTTCAACGTGCCGGTCGAGGGCATGCCTTCGGAAGTGCGCCGCCGTGCCAAGGCGATCAATTTCGGCATCATCTACGGCATTTCGGCCTTTGGCCTCGCCAACCAGCTGTCGATCGCGCGCGAGGAAGCCGGCGACTACATCAAGAAATATTTCGAGCGCTTCCCCGGCATCCGCGACTATATCGATGCGACCAAGGCCTATGCCCGCGAGCACGGCTTCGTCGAGACCATCTTCGGCCGCCGCATCCACTATCCGGAGATACGGTCGTCGAACCCTTCGGTCCGTGCCTTCAACGAGCGCGCCTCGATCAACGCCCGCCTGCAGGGCACCGCCGCCGACATCATCCGTCGCGCCATGATCCGTATGGACGAGGCGCTGGAAAAAGCCAGGCTTTCTGCCCGCATGCTGCTGCAGGTGCATGACGAGCTGGTTTTCGAGACGGTCGAAGCCGAGGTCGAGGCGACGATCCCGGTCGTCTGCCACGTCATGGAGAACGCCGCCATGCCGGCGGTATCGATGTCGGTGCCGCTGCACGTCGACGCCCGCGCCGCCAACAACTGGGAAGAGGCGCATTAGGGCCGTGCTTCGTCATCCTAGGGCGGAGCGAACGCGAAGCGAAGCGCAGACCCTAGGATTCCATGCCGTGACATCAGAGTGTTGCTGCGGTGCAGAACTTTTGATGCAGGCTGGACAAGGAAGGTGTGAAGGATCGCTATAGAGCGCTTCATTCTGAGCCGCTACATTCTTCGGCTGATGTAACGGCATGATGGGGTGGACGGCGCCCGACGGCATCGGATGTGCCAGAATGAGTTCGTTGAGATCTCAAACAAGGGAGCCGTCCGTGGAACAC